>JAAETT010000645.1 GCA_024228115.1 bacterium | reverse complement strand
TCCGCCGGAATCCGGTCTTCCAGCGCTACGTAGCTGAACATCGAACCCTGCTCTCGATCGCTTCCCCGCATTCCCTCTACCCCCGCCTCTTTTCTACCATTTGAAGGAGTGAAGCACGGGGTTTTTCAGCACCCTGCTAACGGGCGGGGCCTCTGGGGCACCTGGCGGCGTATCGAGCCGCCCGCACCAGGATTCCTTCGGGTACTTGGGGTTCGTTCTCTCCTAGCGGATCCGGAGATCCGTCTTCAACTGCGCCCCCTGTGGAATCACTCCGGTCTCGAGGAAGCGCCAGAGGGCGACGAGGAGCTTTCGCGCCAAGGCCACGATCCCGATCTTGCGAAGCCGTGAGCTTCCGTGGCCGAAGCGCCGCTGGTACCACTTCGAGAGCTCGCTTTCGGGTTGGAACCGCAACCATCCCCAAGCGAACTCGATCGAATCGCCTCGGATCCAGCGGCTCCCATCTTTGCCGATCCCCTGCTCCCGGCTCTTCGTTCCACTATCGAAGGGCGTTGGCGTGAGGCCCGCCATCGAGCCCACTTGCTTGCCATTGCGGAAGTCTCGCCAGCCGAAGAACTCGGTGCCGAGCGACCAGGCCGTATTGATCCCCACTCCCTTCAGGCTGAAGAGCTGGTGGACCTTGTCGAGGGTCTCACCCTTCTCCTCCTTCAGAATCCTGCGGCGCTCACCGTCGAGCTGGCGGATCCGATCGGTCCAGTAGACGAAGTCCTTGACGTAGTGAGCGAGTCTCTCGCGAAGCCCCGCAGGCAGCTTGGAGCCGTCCCAGAGTCGCATCCGTTTGAGCTGTCGCTCCAGATCCTGGCGCAGGTTCAACGTCAAGCCCTGGTTGGCCAGCAGGCCCTTCAGCCTGTGGCCCACTCGCGTCCGGTCCTTCTTCGCGAGCTTCAGCTCCCGGTGGAGGTGGCGCCGGTCTTCGTCCTCCACCGAAGGCACGCGAACTACGCTCCAGACTGGCTTCACGCTTCCCGCCAGGTGCCTGGCGAGCAGGTCGAGGAGCGCCACGACGTCGATCCGATCCGTCTTCGCACGGCGCTTCCTTCGATTCACTTCGATGCTCGCGGAGTCGACCACGAGGTTCTCGACGCCATTTGCCACAAGAAAGCGATGGAGCCAGAAGCCGTCTCGGCCCGCCTCGTAGCAGCTCACCACCCGCGCTTCCTCTCCGAGGCCGAACTTCTCCCGGGCCCAGGCGATGGCCGAAAGCAGGGCCTTTCCGTCCCGCGAATCGATCTTCCGTCGCACGATCTTCACACCGAAGCCGCTCGAGAAGCCCAGGAGCCAGCCCTTCTCGCCGAGCTCCAGGGCCACCATCAAGGTCTCCCGGGGTCCGCTAATCTCGATCGCCAAGGCCGTTGCTGTTTGCTTGGACAAGGTGTCCCTCCTTTGGTTGTTAGTCAAGGAGGTTAACAGCAGCGGCCTTCTCTCGTCCGGAGCCATGGGGCATAGGCTCTAACGGATCGGCGTTAACCGGCGTGGAATAGCGCTGACCGGCCCCGACCCTGCCGACACAGTATGCCGCCAGATGGCACCCGAGGTCAATTGAACCGAGCTGTTGCCAGTCCGGTTCAACGCCTTGATCCTCATCCAGGCCCCCTCCTGAACCCACTCGGCCATCGAGTAGGTTGGATGCACATAACACAGAGCATCCGCTCAGAAGGAGACCCGATGAGATTCTACACGAACAGCCATATGCACTCCTGCGGGATCGAT
>JAAETT010000644.1 GCA_024228115.1 bacterium | reverse complement strand
AGTGTCCACCCTCAAACCAGGGTCGCCGAACTCACGCCGCGCCTCTGGAAAGAGAACTTCGCCGACGCTCCCCTCGGGCCCCTGACAGGCTGAGACCCCGCGATACGGGCTGCAACCACGTCCGAGGCTGGCCGCTTACGACACAGCTCACCCTAGCCCCATCACGCCTGACTCCGCTGCCACTCAGCCGGTGGCTGTCCCACCCACCGGCGAAACGTACGATTAAACGACGCCGGAGAGGCAAATCCCACCCGCTCCGACACCACCTTGATAGGCTGCCCCGCGCGCAGCGCCGCCTGAGCATGCTCGAGCCGGGCCTGGTCGTAGAGCTCGGCGTAGCTGGTGCCGTGCTCCTCCAACACCCGTCGCAGCGATCGAGGACTGCACCCCAGCCGCTTCGCCACCCGCTCTTGCGTCACCGGTCGGCCCCCAGCCAGCAGCTCCGAGAGTACCCGAAGCACCGACTCCACCGGGCAGACCTGCACCGTACTGTCTCCGAACAGCTGACGCATGTGCTTGAGCAACGTCGCATGCAGCGCCGGATCTGCCCCAGGCAGCTCCCGCTGCATCCAATCCCGCGGCACTTGCAACCCGCCGAACGCGTGGCCAAAGTGCACAGGACATCCAAAATACGCCCGATACGACGCATCATCTGCTGGGGCGCCTCGCGTGAGGAACACCGCCTCAGGCTGCAGCCGCTCTTCCGCCACGTGCCGTAGCGACATGAGCAACCGCGCCATCCCGTACGCACTCAACGCATCGGGCACCGGGTCACCAGGGGCCCGACCCGCCCGGATAATCAGACTCGTTCCCACCGGCTCGATCATCGGAATGAGCGACGCGTCCATATGCGGCGCGATCTCCAGCGCCAGGTGAGCCATGTCGCCAAAGGTGGGTGCACTCCGCAGCGCAAAGTCGGCCAGGTCCCGTGCACCGAACGGAATGCTCTGGGCGACTTCCAGCCCCAGCGTCGACGAAGGCCGGTGCGCCTCGGCCACCGACCACAGTCCCGCAAACGCCGAGAACGCGACTCGACCCAGCTGTGTAGGCGCATCGGCGTCCAGTCCCAGATCCGATAGGTAGGTATCCACCGGCGCCTCGGGCACTCCCGCGGCCACCATGGCCCTGGCCACAAAGGCCACCACAGCCTCCAAAACCGTCGCTTCTCTCATCTCATCCTCCCCTGGCCGTGCGAGGTAGACCGTTTGGCCGCATCGGTCAATACCGGTCCCCCGAAGCGCAGCTAGCTTAGCCAGCAGGAAATAGGAGAACGCGATGACACGGAATGACCTTGGGGCCCTCTACGTTGGGGCCCTCTGTTTGCTGCTCACGGGCTGCCCCAAACTCACCGAGCCCGACCCAGCACAGATCTACGACGGCCTCGCCGAGCCCGTACAGACGGCGCTCCCCGACACGGTCGAGCGTACCCTGTCCGAGCCCGTGGCCGGATGGCAGTGGATGGACCTCCCCGAGACCGTGTGCCGCGATGACTCAAGCAGCGGCGTCGCGATTCAGGCACCCACGAGCGGCGTCGACGCCGACAAGCTGGTGATTTTCCTCCGCGGCGGCAACGCGTGTTTGAACACCAGCTGCGCGGAGCTGATCAACCCATCCCACTTCGACGAGAGCGACTGGGACGCGTTGCTGTGCACCCAGCTCGACGACTGCACGGTGGACAATGCCACGAGCGATCCGATGGCCAAGTGGAACCACACCGATGACCAGTGGTTCGGCGTGCTCGACGGCCACCCCGACAATCCGTTCGCCGGATGGACCAAGGTGTACGTGCCGTACTGCTCGGGCGACTGGCACGGGGGAGAGAACCCGGAGCCATTCGCCATCGGCAGCGGCGAGAGCGTCTTCATGGGTGCGGCGAACACCCGGGTGGTGCTCGCTGCGCTGCGAGACGAGCTCGGCACCGACTTCGACAAGGTGCTCTTCACCGGAGCGAGCGCCGGTGGTGTCGGCACTCTCCTCAACCACCACCAGGCGGCCGATCTATATGGCGCTGAGCGCACCTACCTGCTGTCGGATGCAGGCCCTATGTACACCGACGAATACGTGGCCGAGTGCATGCAAGCACGACTGAAGGACCTGTGGCGTCTCGACCGCAACCTGCCCGTGTCCGACACGTGTCCAGGTGACACCTGTCCCTGGAACGACGACGCGTGGATGGATGCCCGCTGGACCTGGCTCCTCGACAGCTACAGTCGAGGGCCCGTCACCGGCCCTGAGCTCCTGGGGAGTCGGATGGCTCTGGTGATCAGCGGTCGCGACAGCGTCAGCGCTGACGTATTCGACATGATGGAGAACGAGTGCGCCAGGATCGACGACGTGTACTTGCCCCTGTACCCCCCCTACTCCACCGTCGAACAGGCCACCCACGCCCTCCGCACCGACGTGTTCGACGCCTACCACGGCATGAAGATCTTCCACGTGCAAGACACCGAGGAGCACATGTGGATGTGGGGGCGGAGGAAGCCTTGGTGGACCCTTACCTTCGAGGCCAACGGTACCTTCGAGGCCGACGGTACCTTCGTCGAGGCCGATGGTACTTTCGAGGCCGACGGTACTCCCGTGTCCCTCGCCGAGTGGGTCGACGCCATGCTCCACGAATCCCCCACCTGGGACCACGCCATCGTACGAGAGATCGAAGGCCAATAACAACTACACACCCACGGTGGCGGCGAGCTACGCGATCCAGCGCCAGCGGGGCCTGGAAGTCTTTCTCGCGGATCCCGAGGTCCCGATCGATACGAACCATCTCGAGCGCACGCTGCGCGTGATCCCAATGGGGCGGAAGAACTGGCTGTTCTGCTGGTCGGAGCTCGGGGCCCATCAGGTCGGAGTCGTGCAGAGCTTGCTCACGACCTGCGTCCTCCACGACATCGACCCCTTCACGTACCTCGTCGACGTGCTCCAGCGCATCAGCGTTCATCCCCAGGATCGCGTCGCCGAACTCACGCCGAGGCTCTGGAAAGAGAAGTGCGGGGACGCGCCGCTTCCACCACTCTCAGGCTGAGGCTTCCTCGGCAGCGCAAGGACGTCCAGGATCGATCGCTTACATCTTGGTGGCATGGCAGGAAGGCTCACCGAAGTGGATGTACGCTTCTCGGCAATCACGGAAGATGACCTCGATCCTGCGTTGTACCGGCGATTCGAGCGGTTGGAGCCCCTATCGTGGCCTCCGCTCCTTTCGCCCGAGGCCGTCTTGATGGTTGATGCGTATTTTGACTCTGTCGTGCCGGAGGCTTCTCGAGACAAGCTCTGGGAGCATCTGTGTTGGCCAAGAACATCGAAGGCGCAGGCAATCAGGGAGAGTAGGTCCTGGGTGCCGTAGGAGGTCCCGTCTTTGTACTCACCGCTCTTCGTGCGGTAGCGCACTGAGGTGGTCGAGTTGTAGAACGTGCGACCGTCCTTCTCGTTGGCCCAAGTGGCCACTTCGACGTTTCCTAGTCTGCTTCTAAATGCTGGTGCTTTCTTGTCGTTCATCCTTTTCTCCTTTTGGATACAAACGGTTCACCCCCGCGCGCCGTTTGTGTTCAAGAGGAGAAGGTGTGGCGACCCGAGTTATGCCCGAATGTTGGGGATGAGCACCTGATCAGGCAGCGCTCTTCCGCACTCCTTCATCATCGTTGCTGAGAGTTCGTCCGTCCAGGAATTTCGTTCCGTTCAGGAGTTCTTGTACGAGGTGTGGGCTTCGAATTCTCCTCCATCGTTGTTGAGCCATGGCCAGGAGCTGGAAGGCCATGGCGAGTCCTCGGGTCCGTGAGCCAGCTCCCTTCGTCACGCGCTGCCGTAGGCGCACCGTTGCGAAGGCAGACTCGATCACGTTGGTGCTTCGAATCGTCATCCAGTGTGCTGCGGGGAAGTCGTAGAAGGTGAGAAGCTTCTCCTCGTCCTTCATGAGCGATGCGACGGCCTTCGGGTATCGATCTCCGAACTCGCGCTTGAACACCTCGACCTGCTCCAAGGCGACCTCCTTCGTCTCGGCCTGGAAGATCTCGTGAAGGGCTCTCTTCGCCTTTGGCTGCAGCCGCTTGGGAAGTTTGTCGAGAACGTTCGCCGTGCGGTGAACCCAGCAGCGCTGCTCTGCCGCCTCGGGCCAGACCTCTCGAAGCGCTGCCCAGAAGCCGAGAGCGCCATCGCCGATGGCAAGAAGCGGAGCTTCGAGGCCGCGGTTCTGCAGGTCGCGAAGGACACTCCGCCAGCTCTCGCTGCTTTCCCGGTAGCCGTCTTCCACGGCCACCAGTTCCTTGCTTCCGTCCTCACGGACCCCGATCAGCACGAGGGTGCAGAGGCGATCCTCTTCGAGGCGGATACGGAAGTGAATGCCGTCGGCGAAGAGATACGCGTAGCGACGATCCTGGAAGCTCCGCTTCCGAAACGCCTCGTAGTCCTTCTGCCACTCGCCGAGGAGCCTCGTGATCGTCGAAGATGACAGTCCGGCCGTTGCCTCCTCGCCAAGAAGCGATGGCAGCGCTTCTGCGAAGTCTCCTGTCGAGAGCCCTCGCAGGTAGAGCACGGGCAAGACCTCGGCGACCTTCGGAGAGCGCCGCATGTACGGCGGGAGGATCTGGCTCGTGAACCGGCAGCGTCCACCGTCCCCATCGACCCTGCGGTCCCGCACGCGCGGGGCCTCCACCGTCATCGTTCCGGTGCCTGTCGTCAGCTGGCGGGGCCTGGCCTTCCCGTTCCGCGTCACCAGAGCGTGGCCGGCCTCGTCCCGCGCGCCCTGGTGGCGCTCCAGGTAGGCCCCGACCTCCACCTCGAGGGCCTGCTGGAGCATCGTCCGAGCCCCCTCCAGGCACAGGGCATCCAGCATTGTTCGCGACTCGGATTCTTTGGTCCGAGCATGGATCTCGACTACGTTCGTCATCGGTAGCGTGTTCTTCCTTTGTGGCCACAGGGGCCGCGTGTGTTTGCATTCACACGGAAGAATACGCTGCCTATCTCAGGCGCTCGTTCCCCAACTTTCGGTCATATCTCTGGCGACCCAGCACCAGGTGGAAGAGGGCAGAGTGGGGAAGGGCGGCGTGTCGCTACCCGCAGTCGGTCAACTAGGGCAGATGGGCCAGGGTGTGCAGGGTGTCAATCCAGTAGAGGAGCTCCTTCTTGGCAGCAGCGGCGTCTGTAATCTCATCTTCCTGATGGGCCACCCTCGTGTTCCTGAAGTCGTTCACGCGCTGGAGCTTTCCAAGGACGTCGCGCCCGCCCTTGACCTGGAATTTCTCCCGGATGGAAGCGAAGACGCCTTCGACCTTGGTCTTGTCGTTCAACGCGAAGTCCATGCACGTCCGGAGGAGCCCGAGCGGGGAGATTCCACTGTCGTAGACGAGCGTCTTCTTCAAGTTGCGGGCCATTGCTTTGTATCCCGGGAGCTTCCGCCGGTCGGGCTTCTCGAAATACGGCGAAAACCAGTCCTCGGCCTCGTTTCCAACCGGGGGGACCTCATCCTGGAGGCGACGCTTTAGGAGCCCCCTTGAGGACTCGTCGAGGGAGCCGAGGAGGGCGTTGAAGGCTGGGGCGTAGTTCATGCCTTCCTTGTTCTCGAAGAAGCTGTAGAGCATGACCGCTTGCTGGACGGCCTTCCGGTAGCGCGGGGGGAGGGAATCGAGCGTCTTGGCGTCAACGAGCTCAAGGACCTCGGGTGGCTTCTCATCGGCCTCGGCTTGTGCCTTGTCGATGGCCGCCAGGATGGGGAGCTCGTCCGGCTCCTCCTCACCAAGGAGCCGCGTTAAAGCAGGGCGACAAGTTCGAAGGACATCCTCGAGCGTATCCCCTGTGATGCGCTCGAAGACTCCTTGCGGGACATAGATGTACTCCCACTTGGCCTTGTCGCTAGATGCAGCCTCACACCAGGCGACGGCCGCGCGGGCCTTCTTCGCAACGTCTCTGTCTTCTCGGCCCTTTGTCTCTACCAGGTAACAGGTGCCATCCTTGGCGCGGACGAAGAAGTCGGGCTTGTAGAAGGCGAGCCGGCCCCCCAACGCGAGATAGTCGATTCGGAGGGACTGCGGCCCTGTGTTGGCGGCGAAAGCCGCCAAGTCCGTCGCGCGGTCGAAGTATTCGGCGATGGCAAGCTCGAGGCCGCGGTTGCAGGGGACGAGGTTGAAGAGCGTCCTTGCGGCGTCCAAGACCGGGCGCGTCTCGCTTAGGGTTACCTGGAAGGGCTTCCACGTAGAAAGCCGCATGGGGGCTTCATCTGGGAGGCGCTCTTCGGTGGTCGTGATGCGAGCCCGAATGAGTGGGATGAACACTGCTCTGATGTGTTCGCTTACGTCGGGGTCACCGAGCCTCGACACGAGCTTCGGGTCATAAATGTCGGTCTTCTCCTCGAAGAGGAGCTCTTCGAGGAAGGACTGGACCAGGGAAGCAAGCGCCGCGTGAGTCCCGCGGAGCTTGCAGACTTGCTCGAGCTCTTTCACGAAGTAGGAAACCGCTCCGGCCCCTGTCGCGAGGAGTGGAAGGTGAATCTTCATCCTCTCGACTATCTCGTTCGTGATGAGCTGCCTTCCCTCGTACTGAATTGCGGTTTCGCCAGATGCGCCGAGGGGAAGCTTTTGGTGCTTCGAAAATTCCTTCTTAATGTCGTCTAGGCTTAGACCCTCAAGCTTTGGGACGATACGGTGCCCGGCGGTTAGCCGGGGGATGGCAAGCTCGAGCGCCTCCAGGTCTTTTCTCGCGTCATCCGGGTAGATGGAGACCGTGGTCTTCGGGACCTTGTCGACGTCGATGATTTCAATAGGGAGCCCCTCCTGGGCGAGCTCCTGTTGATAGAGCGAGGCGAAAGACGGGTGCTCGATAACGGTGACGATTTCGTTCGCCTGGCCGGGCGGAGTCATCCGTCTTAGCCCGCGCCCGAGGGTCTGCTCGGGGAGGATGTTTGACTTGGCGGTTAGAGGCCGAAGAGGAACGATGGTGGTGACGTTTCGGACATCCCACCCTTCTCGGAGCATCAAGACCGAAACGATGCAGCGGTAGGGGCTCTTGTCGCTATCGAGCTGGCGTGAGAGCTCGCGAAGGACCTTTAGGTCCTCGTCGGTTATCTGCTTTTCGTTCTCAACAAAGACACTGCGGGCGGCCTTTCCGCGTCCGACCTTCTTCACCTTCCCCTTTAGATTGGTGTGAAGGTTGATGGTGCGGCCGTTTAGCTCCTTGAAGGTCTCGTCCTCATTGAATCGCGCGGCGATTTCATCCGCCGCGGTGGTGTCCTCGCACATGACGAAAAGGAGAGGCTTCATTCCCGACTTCTGCCATTCCTCGTGGCTCAGCTTCCAGCGTTCGTAGCCGAGTCTGAGGTGGCTTTCGTACTTCTGGGCCGCGTTGTCTGCGGGTTGCGGCTTCAGCCGGTTTCCAGCACCTCCAATAACCGGCGTCTTTACGATGCCCCCATCAACCGCTTCACCGAGCGGGGTATCGACCACGACCTGCTTAAAGAGCTGGCCTTTGTCGTCTTTGGGCGTTGCGCTGAAGTCGAGCTGGGCGAGAAGCGGGCTCCCTGTTCTCTTTCGAATGGCGTCGTTCAGGAAGCGAAGCGCGTCGTTCCAGGCCGACTCCCGGTCCCAGACGTGGTGTGCCTCATCGTTTAGGACCATCACGCGCGGGTGCGAGGTGATTCGGTCTCGGAGCGCCTCGGCCGTATCAAGCGCAGAGCCCTTGCTTACGGCCGGTCCCATGAAGTCGTAGGTCTCTGTCTTCGAAGAAGAGCTCCGCTTCTTCGGGTCATAGAGTCGGTGGATGTTGGTGAGGTAGAGGACTCCGCCAGTGGGCGTTCCGCTCGTTTCGTCCTGGAGGACAACCGAGAGCTTCCAGTCGCCCTTCCACTCAGGCGGAATGAGCGGGTCGGTATGAAAGATGTCCCTCCGGTCTCCAGGGGCGAAGTCTTCCTTTAGGCGCTCGTAGACGGTGAGGTTCGGCGCAATGACCACGAAATGCTTGGCCATCGTGGAGTCCGGCTCGCGGAGGGCGTGGAAGTAGCTCCAGACCACCGCAAGCGTCATCACCTTGGTCTTGCCGGCACCCGTGGCGAGCTTGAAGGCGTACCTGGACCAGGCGTCCTCATCTTCAGTGATGCCAAGAGCTGCGAGCTCGGCATCGGCTCCGCCGTATTCGGCCACAAGCTGGGAAAGGCAGGAAAGGCCCCGGACCTCTTTTAGATAGACGAGGGTCTCGATGGCCTCGCGTTGACAGAAGTAGTAACGGAACTCAATTGAGTCGCCGGAGCTGGTCTCTATTCGATGGTCGCGACCAAACCAGTGTGAGAGGAGCTCGCGGCTCGTTTGACTCGCATCGTAATAGCCGTTCTCCCGCCACTCACGGACCGAGGCGCGAATGTTCTGAGCGAGTCTAATGGGAGAAGACCGTCGGCCCTTTACGATGTGCGCCGGGTCTCCGGACTTCTCGGCGCGAATGCGGTGCGAGTGCGGCTCGTCCCAGGGGAGAAACAACGGCTCTAGCGCGGAAGTCTTCACTCCTTTTTCCGTCAAACCTTAACCTCCAGCGTGATGGAGGTGTCGCATCCAAAGACGTCAACGACCTTCACGCACGCTGTGTACTTGCCCTTCTTCGGGTAGGAGAAACCAGCATCGCTTTCCGTTAGAAGCGAGCGGTCCTTCCGGGTCCGATAGTCCTGCCAGTGATGGTTGAAGGGCTTCTCAGGGACCCAATCGAAGTCGACAGCCCAGAAGTCGATGAAGTCAAACCCGCTCTTGATGGCTCGCTCCCGGAGCGCTTCGAGCTCTTTCGTCGGGACCTCGGCGAGAGAAGGCAGGAATTTCTTGAGCCGGATGTCGACGAGCTTCCCCTTACTCTTGCCGTTCTTACGGTAGATGGGCTCAGCCTCAAGAACGGCCATCTCGAGAAAGGGAGGTGGCGAGGAGCGTTGCTTTTCCATGATTTCGCGCGGAATCTGGATGAGCTTTAGCTTGACGCCGAGCTCCCGTTCGAGCGCGGCCGTAGCCTGGCGAATCTCCATTTCGAACTCCCAGGCGAGGCAAAAGCACTCCTTCCCGCCCGCCTCCGCGACGGCCTTCGCGACGGCGCGGGCTTCGTCTCGGGTAAAAATGGAGTCGATGCTGTCTACGTGGCAGAAGGCGGGACCTTTCCGGCCGTGGATGTACGGAGACGACGTGTGCTCGAGAATCTCGGCCTTGAAGAACTCGAGGACGACCCTGCGATGCTCTTCGTCTGCTCCAGAAAGTCTCTCCTTCTGCCACCACTGCCGCTCGTACCGCCCAAGGTTGTAGACATCAAAGGCTCGATAGGGCTCGCCCTCTTCGTGGAGGTTCCGCTGTAGGTCAATGATGCGCTTCCTCGAGGTGTGAATCGCGAAGCGGCCCAGGTCGGCCATTATCCAACGGCGGCCGAGGCGCTCAGCAACGGCTCCGGTCGTTCCAGAACCGCAGAAGAAGTCGCCGACAAGATGGTCTGGTTCCGAACACATATTGATGATTCGCTCGAGAAGAGCTTCGGACTTCTGCGTGTTGTAGTAGAGCTTCTCGGGGTCTGTGGGCGACGTGATTTTCTTCACATCAGGCCACCAGTCGTTGATGGGAGTCCCCTCCTTCCGGAGGGCCGCATCGGGCCCCTTTACGGCGGTCCTGCCGCGCTGGACGGTTCCCTCGGAATAGGGTCGGTAGATGGTGTTGAACGTCCACTCAGGGGACTTGGTGTACCAGAGAATCGTGTCGTGCTTGCGTGGCATCTCACGCCGGGGGACCCCACCGCCGCTATAGCAGTAGGCGATTTCGTTGCGGAAACCGCCACCACCGTCCCCTGCGGCACCTCGGCCGAATAGCTCGTCAAGGATGAGTCGAAGATGCTGGGAGACGCGCCAGTCTACGTGCACGAAAAGGCTCCCCCGGTCGGAAAGAAGCCCGTGCATTAAGGAAAGCCTGTCACTCATCATCGCGAGATAGGAGTCGGTTCCGCGGCCCCACATGTCGCGGTAGGCGACCATTTCAAGCGTGGATTGGTCCTTGAAAACGGACTCGGACTCCTCGCCCAAGGGGATGGTCATCGTGAAGTCTGCCCCGACATCGAAGGGCGGGTCGATGTAGATGAGGTCGAGCTTCCCCGCGAAGTCCTTTAGAAGCGAGGAAGTCACCAGCTTGTTGTCGCCCCAAACGAGTAGGTTTCGGAAGTCATCCTGACGCCGGTGCTTCTTCTCGAATAGGTCCACCTGGCCGACCGCCGCTGCCTCAGAGCGCGGCTGGTCAACCGTCTCGATTCTCTGCATCGGCATAGCCTGGCCGGCGACGTCGACTAGCCGACGGTCCCCGTACTCGTCGTACTTCCCTTCCCAGACGAGCTCGGTCCTAAGGACTGAGAGGGGGTGGGGGTTGTCGGGGCCCCAGGCCTTTCCGCGCTTGGTGGACATGTGCCTCTCTGTAGAGCGAATCCATTGCTATTTCAAGGAGTTATAGCTTTGGACGTAGCACGAAGAGGCGAAGAGCAAGGCGGTAGTTTGGAGAGGAACTGGGGGGCCGGAGCGATTTCTAGATTGGGGGCGGGGACTTGGGCGAGTTGCGGTCAGAACTGGCGGGCAGGGAGCCAGGGTGGTCGGAGCATGTTGGCGATCACGAGAAACCGTAGAAATCTGATCATCTAGCCGTGGTCGCGCGCGAGTGCTGGTTTCTCGTCAGAACGGCGAATCGGTGTCGGTCGGATCGGTGTCGAGTTCGCGATCGAGAGCCGCGAGGTAGT
>JAAETT010000643.1 GCA_024228115.1 bacterium | reverse complement strand
TGGGCCAGAACCCTTTGGACAATAAGCCAGGCACTTGTCGAATGGTCGAGCGACGCGTAGGAGAGGTCAGACCTGGACTGGAAAGACAAAAACAATACACGTAGACGACCCGTAGCTTGCGAAAACCCAGCGATACCTAACGATAAAATCGCAGCGGCTACCCGTGTAACGTCGGTTTATTACAAGACCCCCTCCTACTCCTGTGCGTCCTCGCCACAGGGTCCGACGACTAGTATGGTCGCCGGGAACCCCAGCCCCTACGGTCGGACCGGAATCGATTGTACGAATCCGAACTATCGTACTCCGGCCGACTGGGACTACGACGTCCGTGCTCTCTTGGAGAATCCCTTGGCCTTCCACCTCCTTCCTGGGAACCACCGGGTCTGTTCCATTCCTGTTCTCGCCCTTGGCGTTCCTGTTCCTCTCTCGGTTCTTGTCTCCATCTGCCCAATGGCATGATATGGGAGTCCTCGTAATAGTGACGAGTGCCATAGAAACTCCCGCGTTGCCCACGCTGCGACTTTTGTTCACGGACATCAGCCTTGTTCATGGCTGCGAATCCGCTACGAAAGCCGACTTGCTCACGCCATTGTTGAGGCGGGCCACGAAACGGATTAGAGAATCTCCCGCGGGGAGACCCTCGTCTCGCGTCTCGGGGTGACCCTCGCGAACCTCGGAACCCACGGCTGGTTCCACTAGCCCCTCGGCTCCCTCTCTCTGACGATCTGGACCGCTGGGGAAACCCACCTCCCGGAGATGGGGATGCCTTTTCGGGGCGCCCCGATCCCGAGCGGGGAGTACCCAACGTCTCTTTTTCCATAGTTTTCTGAGCACGTCCTCCCATGAACTGTAGCAATATGCGAGCTCCATTCAACTGAGCTTCTCTGGTTAAACCATAGACCTTGAAGTTCTCGTATTCCAATACGGTCTTGGCGGTTTCCAACGCTTTTTCCCAGCTGCCCTGATCGATGAACGAGATGAGGTGGATGATACCTCGCCATCGCGAGCTATCGTCCACCCACTCTAAGGGATATCGCATTCCCTCGGCCTGGACCAACAGGACGAACGTTTCCCCTTTCGACAAGGTCAGTTGCGGATTGGCGGTTTCTGGCAGTAATCCTGCTCGTTGGAGAATGCCGTATTGGTAGTAGGTCACCAGCAGATTTTCGCC
>JAAETT010000642.1 GCA_024228115.1 bacterium | reverse complement strand
TACAATTGACTTGTTGCAAGGGGGCTTTGCCCCCTTGCAACAAGTCAATTGTAAACCCCGTCCCCGCTGTTGACTTATTGGGAGGTGAGGGCGGCGGCGGATTGGTGGGTCCAATCGATGACGGGGAGCCAATCGAGGGTGTTGGGGAGGAGGCCGAGTACGAGCACGAAGGTCACGCAGGTGGCCAGGACGGCGAACTCGAGGAAGTCGAGTTGCTTTCGGTGGGGATGTTCGCGAGCGGGACGCATGTACATCACGATCGGGAGACGCATGTAGTAGTAGACGGAGACCACGCTCGTAAGCGCCATCAGGATGGCGAGCGGGATCTGCTCGGCACGAATGGCGGCGAGGAAGATCTGGAGCTTGCCCATGAAGCCGGCTGTGCCGGGGATGCCGGCCAGGGAGATCATGAACAGCACCATCGCTGCAGCCAGGCCCGGGCGAAGCCTGGCGAGGCCGTTGAAATCATCGAAGCGGTCCGAGTCCTGGCCTCGGTGGGTAAGCGCGATCATGACGGCGAAGGCACCGAGGTTTCCGAACACGTAAACCGCCAGATAGAAGAGCAAGGCTGCTTGCCCTTCCGCCGTACCCGTCGAGAGCGGAACGAGCAGGTAGCCGGCCTGGGCGATCGCAGACCAGGCGAGCATGCGTTTCACGTTGTCCTGGATGATCGCCATGAGGTTGCCGATCAACATGCTGAGGGCCGCAAGCGCGGCGAGCACGGTTCCCAGAGCCTCTGCGCTCCCGAATGCTTGAGCCAGGATGCGGAGCAGGGCCGCGAAGGACGCCACCTTGACGGTCACGGACATGAACGCGGTGACCGCCGTAGGTGCACCTTCGTAGACATCGGGCGTCCACTGATGAAACGGCACGGAGGAAACCTTGAACGCGAAGCCCACCAGGATGAGCGCGACACCGGCCATCGCCATCGGATCTCCCGGGTCGAAGCTCGCTGAGATCACCGCGAAATGGGTCGCACCTGTCGCGCCATACACCAGCGCCATTCCGTAGAGCAGAAGTGCCGTCGCGAACGAGCCAGCCACGAAGTACTTGAGCGCCGATTCGTTGCTACGCGGCTTGCCGCGATCGAAACCGGCGAGCACGTAGAGCGGGATCGACATCAACTCGATGCCCAGGAAGACGCTCAGGAAATCGACGGCCGATACCAGCAGGACCATGCCGGCAGTCGAGAGCAACAGCAATGCGTAGAACTCGCCGTGATGGATGCGCAGTTCCTGCAAGTAGCCATTGGCGAGCAGACATGAGAGGAGGGCTGCGCCTGCGACCAGACCGATCGAGAAGTAGCTGAACCGGTCGAGGTTGAGCATCGGATGGTCTGGATTGAATGCGGGCGCACCGGCGGAGATGAAACCCTGGGCAGCGATCACGACGACGACGAGCAAGGTCGCACCAGATAGCCCCACGAAAACGCTACCTGCGCCGCTCTTTCCGGTTCCGCGGGAGCTGAGAAAGAGCTCGGTCAACAGCACGGCGAAGGCGCCCGACGCGAGAAGAAGAACCGGCAGGATAGGGACGATGTGGAGCGTGGGCGCCGGGATCATCGGCGGCCCTCTTCGCCAGGCCCAGCGAGCTCCGGAGGCTCTGTCATCACGGTCCGCACTTCCATCACTCGAAGCGTCTCGCGAACCGAGGGATGAAGCCGCTTCAAGAACGTCTCCGGGTGGATACCGATCCAGAAGATCGGGATGAGCAGCGCAACCAACACGGCCTTCTCCCGGCCGCCGAGATCGATGAGCCCGCGGTTCTCGGGGTTTTCCACCGGGCCGAAGACGACCCTTCTGTACATCCACAGCATGTACACCGCGGCCAGGACCACGCCGAGGGTGGCCGCAGCCCCCACCCAGGCGTTCACGCGAAAGGTGCCGAGGAGAATCAGGAACTCCCCGACGAAACCGTTCAGCAGGGGAAGTCCGATACTCGCCATGACGACCACGCCGAAGATGGCCGCAAAGACCGGCATGGGCTTGGCAATGCCACCGAATTCGGAGATCTCGCGGGTCTTCCGCCGCTCGTAGAGCATGCCGATCAACAGGAAGAGCGCGCCGGTGGTGATGCCGTGGTTCACCATCTGGAGCACGCTCCCCTCCAATCCCTCCACGTTCAGGGCGAACATGCCGAGCATCACGAAGCCCAGGTGAGCCACCGAGGAGTAGGCGACCAGACGCTTGACGTCGGTCTGTACCATCGCCACCAGGGCGCCGTAGAGGATGCCCACCAATGCAAGACCGAAGAAGAGCGGCACGAATTCGACCGCCGCTACGGGAAAGAGCGGCAAGGCGAAGCGCAGGAATCCGTAGCCACCCATCTTGAGAAGCACGCCGGCCAGCAATACCGAACCCGCAGTGGGTGCCTCGGTATGCGCATCGGGCAGCCATGTGTGCAGCGGAACCAGCGGCACCTTGATGGCGAATGCCAGGGCAAAGGCGGCGAACAGCCAGAACTGGGTCTGCCACCAGGGGGCACCGCCAATCGGCACGAACGTGTCGAGAAGAGCGGGCACATGGCTCCCCGGCGGCGTGATGAGATCGAAGTTCCAGACCCCGAACTGCTCCGCATGCAACCAGGCGAGGGCCACCAACGCCACCAACATGAGCAAGGAGCCGACCATCGTGAACAGGAAGAACTTCACGGCCGCGTAGACACGGCGGGGCCCGCCCCAGACCCCGATCAAGAAGACCATTGGCACCAGCATCAGCTCCCAGAAGAGGTAGAACTGAAGCAAGTTCAACGAGGCGAACGTGCCGAGCATGCCCGTCTCGAGAAAGAGCATGAAGAAGACATAGCCACGTAACGAACGGCCCACGTCGTTCCACGACGCCACCAACACGATCGGCATCAGGAACGCCGTCAGGCAGATCAGCAGCAGGCTGATGCCATCGAGGCCTACGTACCAGTTGATGCCAAGAGCCGGAATCCAGGCGGCATGCGCGACGAACTGCATCTCGATCCGGGTCGGGTCGTAGCCGATCCAGAGCATCGCAGTGAGCACCAGCGTGGCCAGGGAGGCGCCGAGTCCGAGGCCCCTCCAGATCTGTGGCGGCAAGCTTCCGCCCGCCGAATGCGCGACCCCATCGACCGCGAACAACATCAATCCCGTCGCAAGGGGCATGAGGATGACGTAGGTGAGGAGATCGGGCAGCTCGGTCAACTCGAGGCCCTCACGTCGCCAGGTAGCCGATGATCGCCAGCGTTCCGACGAGCATCAGGAAGAGGTAGCCCTGAACCAGACCCGATTGCGCATACTTGAGCATGTCCGCCGCAAGGGCACGAACGCCCCGGGCGGTGCCACCAATCAACAGGCCATCCAACAAGCGAGAATCGATCCCGCGGTAGAGCAAGCGATCCGAGATCCTGACGAAGGGCTGAACGAGGATCCGGTCGTAGAGTTCATCGACCCAGAAGCGACCCTCGACCAGCCGGAAGGCTCCACCTAGCAACCCTCGGATCTTCGCGGGATAGGCTGGGCGAGCCACGTAGAGCCAGTAGGCGAGAGCAGCCCCGGAAAACGCCACCAGGGTGGCGACTGCGGCCAGCTTCCACTCGAGGCTGTGTTCCACATCGTGGCTCATGCTGGCCAGTACGGGCGCCACGAAGTTCCCGAAGCTGTTCGCATCTTCGATCGGGATGAATGCCTCGGAGGGCCCGAACACGACGCCTCCGGCTACCGCGAGGATCGCCAAGATGATCAAGGGGATCGTGACGGTGCGGGGAGACTCCTGGATGCTCCCCTGTTGCTCCCGGGTCATGCGACACTCACCGAAGAAGACCCGAAAGTACAACCGGAACATGTAGAAGGCCGTAAGGCCCGCGGTGAAGAGCGCGACCCGGTAGAGGATTGCATGGCCTGGTACATGGTTGGCCAGGTGAACCGACAAGAGGATTTCGTCTTTCGAGAAGAACCCCGACAAGTAGGGCGCACCGGCGATCGCGAGCACTCCGGCCAGAAACGTGAGCCGGGTCCAGACCAGGAAGCGATGCAAGCCGCCCATCTTGTCGATGTCCTGCTCGTGATGCACGGCCAGGATCACCGACCCCGCAGCGAGGAAGAGCAAGGCCTTGAACCAGGCATGGGTAGTGAGGTGCCAGATCGCGGCGCCGTAGGCACCGCAACCTGCCGCAAGAAACATGAACCCGAGTTGGCTCACGGTGGAGTAAGCCAACACCTTCTTGATGTCGGTCTGCGCGATGGCCACGACAGCCGCAAAGAGGGCCGTCAACGCGCCAACCCAGGCGATCACGGCGGAGGCACCCGGTGCAGCCGCGTACAGAAAGCTCATCCGGCACACCAGATAGACTCCCGCCGTCACCATCGTGGCGGCGTGGATCAAGGCGGAGACGGGTGTCGGGCCCGCCATGGCGTCCGGGAGCCATACGTAGAGCGGAAGCTGGGCCGACTTTCCCGCCGCGCCCAGGAAGAAGCACAGGCCGATCAACGTGGCGAGCTTCCATTGCGCACCACCCAGCCAGTCCGGGAGCTGCACCACCTGGTCCGCGATCAGGGGAAAGGCGGCCTGGAGTTCCTGGAACGTTACAGTGCCGCGGCCCACATCCTGAAGCGCCCAGAAGAGCAGGAACATTCCCACCAGGAAGCCGAAATCGCCGATGCGATTGACGATGAAGGCCTTGCTGCCGCAATAGGCGTTCCACTCATCGCTGTACCAGAATCCGATCAGCAGATAGGAGCAGAGTCCGACGCCCTCCCATCCCAGGAACATGAGCAGCAGGTTGTCGGCCAGGACCAGAACCAACATCGAGAAGGTGAAGAGGTTCAGGTAGGCAAAGAAGCGCTGGAAGCCCTTGTCCTCTCTCGCGTCGGCGTCCATGTATCCGATCGAGTAGACATGGATCAGGAAGCCCACTCCGGAAACGATCAGGATCATCACGGCGGAGAGCGGGTCGAGCAGGAACGCGACCTCTGCGCTGAACGGCCCGGCGCCAATCCAGGTGAAGAGCCCCTCTTGAAGAACGCGGCTACCGGCGGGCAACTCCGTCAGAGCCAGCAGTGCGACGAATGAGAACACGAAGGTGAGCCCCGTAGCGCCACAAGAAAGCGCGATCGTCGCAATGCGAGGCAACGGCTGACGCAACAGGCCAAGGCAGAGTCCGTGGATGACCGCTGCGATTAGAGGCAACGCAGGTATCCAATGCAGCAGGTCGTACTCGGCCGGCCCGGTCACGCCTACCACTTGAGCAGGCTCGCGTCTTCGACGTTCAACGACTCGCGGTTCCTGAAGAGCGCGATCACGATGCCCAGGCCGACGGCGACTTCCGCCGCGGCGACAACGATCACCATCAACACGAGCATCTGGCCTGCCGCATCCGCCCATTGGCGGGAGAAGGCTACGAGCGCCAGGTTGACCGCATTCAGCATCAGCTCGATCGACATCAGGACCACGATCACGTTTCGTCGCACGAGCGCACCCACGGTACCGATGGCGAACAGAATGGCTGAGAGGACGACCGCCTCGCCGACCATCATTCGCTGCTCCGGCGAGCGAGGATGACGGCACCGACCATGGCCGAGAGGAGCAGGAGGGAGCTCACTTCGAACGCCAATACGTAATCCGTGAAGAGCAATGTGGCGAGCGACCGGTAGCCACCGAAGCCTTCCGGCAAGGCCGCGGCTTCCGGGAAGTGCAATGGAAGCAGGCCCACGAGCCCTACCGCCGCAGCCAGCCCGAGGGCCGCGGCGATCGCCTTGGTCACCCATTGCCGACCCGATGCGAAACCGTCCTCGCGCAGGTTCAGGAGCATCACCACGAAGAGGAAGACGACGACGATTGCGCCGGCGTAGACCAGAATCTGGAGCACGCCAATCAAGTACGCCTCCAACAAGACGTAGACGCCGCCCAGGGAGACCATCGTCGCGGTGAGTGAGAGTGCACCGGCCACGATATTGCGGACGTTCAGCACCATCCCGAGGGCACCCGCAACGGCGATTGCAGCGAAGGCGTAGAAGATCCATTCGCTCATGCCAACACCGCTTCGACCCAGAGAATGATGGCGCCCGTCACGAACACGTTCGCGATCGAGAGCGGCAAGATCACCTTCCAGCACAGATCCATCACCTGGTCGTACCGAAAACGCGGCAAGGTCCAGCGCAGCGCCATCTGCAACCAGATCATCAACACGACCTTCGTCAAGAACGAGAGGACGTGCAGGACGAGGCAGACACCGGTCGCGAAGCCCTCGCCGAAACCAGCACCGATGAATCCAATGATCGTCTCCTGGGGCAGGAACGGAATCGCCCAGCCTCCGAAGAAGAGCGTGGTGAGAATACAGCCGATCACCGGCACCTCGAGGAACTCGGCCGTGTAGAAGAGGCCGAAGCGCATCCCCGAGTATTCCAGGTGATATCCGGCAACGAGTTCGCTCTCGCCTTCCGGTGCGTCGAAGGGCGGGCGCTTGTTCTCGGCCATGATGCAGGTGAGGAAGAGCACGAAGCCGAGCGGTTGCAGGAAGACGCCCCAGAGCGGAAGGCGAATCCAGCCCAGAATGGAGGGGAGTTCCACGCCCCCCAGATGCTCCACGAAGCCGAGCAAACGGAAGCTGTCATCTTGCCAGGCAGCCATCGCAGGAAGCTGCAGGGTTTCGTAGACCATGAACAAGCCGACGATCGAGAGGCCCATCGTGACCTCGTAGGAGATCATCTGGGCCGAAGCACGCATCGAACCGAGCAGGCTCCAGTTGTTGTTGCTGGACCAGCCTGCCATCACGGCGCCGTAGGTAGCGATGGATCCCACGGCGAACACGAAGAGCATTCCCCAATCGATGTCCGCCACCACCAGGCTCAGCGTCGACTCGCCGAAGACATAGGTGCCTCCGTACGGAATGACCGCAAGCGTGATGATCGCCGGCACGATCGCGACGACCGGAGCCAGCAGATGGAGAATGCGATTCGCGCCGGCCGGAACGAAGTCTTCCTTCGAGAAGAGCTTCAGTACGTCCGCCATCGGATGCAGCAGGCCGAGGATCGTCACGCCCATCAGATCCGCACGATTCGCCCCGATGCGATCCTGCATCACAGCGCTCTGCTTGCGCTCCACCCAGGTGATGAGTGGCAACATGGCCGCCAACACGACGAGCACGATGAACAGCAGCTTGAGCACCACCTCCAACACGGCTCAATCAGCCTCGCGTTCGTGCTCGGACCCGTCGTCGATCGACAGGTCCAACGCCGAGGCGATCCGTGCGAGAACGTGTGCCTCAGCGACGGCTTCGAACGCGGGCTCCAGAGCCGCAGGAACGGCCTGGATGCGGCCCTCGAAGTTGGTCACGGTGCCGCCTTTCTCGGCCAGATGGCGAGCCGGTATGACGACGTCAGCTACCTGCTCCAGGCGTGAGCGATGGGTATCGAGCAGGATCACCGCGTCGAGCGCCGCGAGCGGTTCGGGCGAACCCAGGAACTGCTCGTGGATGATGTCATGGCCGAGCACGATCAGGACCCGGACCCCACCACCGCGGATCTTGTCGAGCAGCAGCCCCGGCTCGCCAAAGCCAGCCGCCCGGGCACCTTCCGCATTCGCCGCCTTTTCCGGCCGGACCAACAATGCGTCTCCCGCGCCGGTCACGATCGGCAGGCCGTGGGTCTCGCTGCCAAGCGCGGCCAACAGCCCACGCAACGCGGCCAGATCTTCGTTCGTCGCATGGCCGGAAGCCAGCGCCGCCACCACACCCGGGCCTTCTTTCTCGACCGCTTCACGCACCAGCCGCGCGGCCCGGTCGATGGCCTGATCGATCGTCGCGCCGATCAGTTCACCCGAATCTCCGCGGAGCGCGGCCTCCCTGATCCGATCCGGCGCACCAATTTCCTGATAGGTCATACGACCGGAATCACAGAGCCACGTATCGTTCACGTCATCGTTGCGTCTGGGCGTGTAGCGCCGCACCTGATCGTCGGCCACGCCAACATGGACGTTGCAACCTCGCGAGCAACCCGTACAAATGCCCGGCACCTCTTCCAGGAACCAGACCCGCACCTTGAAACGAAAATCCCGTGTCGTGAGCGCGCCAACCGGGCAGATATCCGCCACGTTCATCGAGTAGTCGTTCTCGAGTGGCTTGCCGGGAAACGTCTCGACCGTCGAGCGATCGCCGCGCTGGGTGATGGCAAGCTCGCTCGTTCCCGGTATCTCTCGACAGAAGCGCACACAGCGGCGGCAGAGGATGCAGCGCTCCTGGTCGAATACGATCGTCGCACCCAGGTCGACACGTTTCTTCAGCGCCCGGCGAGGCTCTCGAGTGCGCGTATGCATCTGGCCGTACTCGAATGCGTAGTCTTGAAGCTTGCATTCGCCAGCCTGGTCGCAGATCGGGCAATCGAGCGGGTGGTTGACGAGCATCAGCTCCATCACACCCGCGCGAGCCTTCAGGACACGCTCGTTCCTCGTATGGACGACCATGCCCTCCCGAACCGGGGTATCGCACGCGATCTGCAGCTTGGGAATGCCCTCCACTTCGACCTGGCACATGCGGCATGAGCCATCGACCGAGAGCTTCGGATGCCAACAGTAGTGGGGGATGTCGACGCCCTTCATGAGGACGCCGAGTTCGTCGAGGGCTTGCAGAAGGGTCAGCCCCTCCTCGACCTCATAACGCGTTCCATCGATCGTAATGCGCAGCATCAGATCTCGAAGCTTTCCGGGAGCGGACATTTCTGGGCGTGTACGTGGCCCTGGAACTCCGAACGAAAATGGCGCAGGAGGGCTTGCACGGGCCAGGCTGCTGCATCCGCAAAGGCGCAGATCGTGGCCCCTTCCATTTTTCCGGCGACATCCTCCAACACGTCGAGGTCGGCTTCGGTTCCGCTTCCGCGCTCGATCCGAAGCAGCAGTTTGTGCATCCAGCCCGTGCCCTCGCGACATTGCGTGCATTGGCCACAGGATTCGTCTCGAAAGAACTCGGAGATGACACACCCGACGCGAACCATGCAGGTGGTCTCGTCCATCACGATCACGCCTCCGGTGCCAAGCGAGCTGCCATGTTCGCGCAGGAATTCGTTGGCCATCGGCACGTCGAGGTGTCCTGCAGGAAGCACCGGCATCGATACGCCACCCGGAATGGCGGCCTTCAGCTTGCGGCCAGCGCGAACGCCGCCGGCGTGCTCGAAGATGATCTCGTCCAGCCTCGTACCGAGGGGCAACTCGTAGAGCCCGGGTCGCTCCACATGCCCTGAAACACCGAAGAGTGTCGTTCCGGGACTCTCTTCGGTCCCGATACTCCGAAACCAGTCGACGCCCCGCGCGAAGATATGCGGCACGTGACAGAAGGTCTCGACGTTGTTCACGGTGGTCGGTCGACCAAAGGCTCCGCGCTCGGCGGGGAACGGGGGTTTGCGGCGAGGCTGCCCCTTCTTCCCTTCCAGGGATTCGAGGAGCCCTGTTTCTTCCCCGCAGATGTAGGCGCCCGCACCGCGCACCAGCACGATCTGGTGGGCAAAACCTGTCCCGAGCACGTTGGAGCCAAGCACACCTGCTGCGGTGGCATCATCGATCGCCCGCTGGAGAATACGCGCCGGCTCCGCGTACTCGCCCCGTATGTAGAGAAACGTCGTGGCGGCTCCGGTTGCAAAGGCAGGGATCAGGATCCCTTCGATGAGCTGGTGCGGGCCCCGTTCCATCAAGACACGGTCCTTGAACGAGCCAGGTTCCGATTCGTCTGCGTTGCAGACGAGGTAGCTCGGCCCAGCCCCATCCCGCGGCATGAACGACCACTTCGTACCGGCATCGAAGCCGGCGCCGCCACGCCCCTTGAGCCCGGCTCTCTTCAGTGTCCCGATCACGTCGTCCGGGCTCTGCTCCACGAGCACGCGACGTGCCGTCTCGTAGCCGCCCCGTGCGCGGAAGCCCGAGAGGGTGGTGTAACCGTCGTCGGCAAAATGCTCGGTCAGGTAATGGGTGACATGAGGAACCCGATGACCCATCCCGCGAGCTACTCCAATCCGTCCAGGAGCTGCTGAGCGCGCGCCCAATCGAGGTCCAGATGGTAGGCGTCGTCGATGCGGAGCATCGGTGCATTGCCGCAGGCGCCGAGGCATTCCTCATGGCCCAGACTGATCCTGCCGTCGGAGGTCGTTTGACCCGCATGCACACCGAGGTACGCCTGCAACTGGCGCAGCAATCCGCGGCCACCGCGCAGAGAGCACGTGAGGCTCGTGCAGACGTTCACCTCGTGACGTCCTCGGGGCTGAGCCCGAAAGTGGTTGTAGAAACTGACGACCTCGAGAACCTCGGTCGGATGCAGCTCGAAGATCCGCGCCACCTCCTCCATCGCCTCGAGAGAGAGATGACCGTGTTCCTCCTGCACGAGCCGCAATGCGGCGAGCAATGCTCCGCGCTTCTCGGGCATCTTGGCGATCTCAGCATCGATGGCCGCGCGGGTTTCCACGCTCACCATTCGAGGGCGCCTTTCTTCCACTCGTAGACCAGGCCGAGCACGAGGGGGATGGTGAACACCGCCATCACGGCGAACCCATAACCACCGAGATCCCGAAAGATCGCACCCCACGGATAGAAGAACATCGCTTCCACGTCGAAGAGCACGAATAACATCGCGACCAGATAGAACTTCACGGAGAACCGCTGGTGGGGCGAAACGATCTGGTCTTCGCCGCACTCGAAGGGTTCCTGCTTCGCGGCGAACTCGCGCTTCGGCGAGAGCGCACGGTGGAGAACGAGAAATCCAGCAGCAACGAGCAGCGCAAGAGCCAGGATCAGCAGGATGCCGACGAACTCCATGAGCATGCGCGCACCCCCCAACTCGCCTACGCCTGCGCCAGCCAACCCGGAAGAAGCCGGGAACGGGCTGGCAGGAAAACCACCTAACTCCCCGTCATAGAAGCGGAATTCGCGCCGAAGCTAGCCCCGGGGCTGGCACTCGTCAATGGAAAGACCGGCCCGGAAGGCGGTTACACTCCGCGCCCATGCCCACCCCTGTCGCAGTTCTCGGAGCCGGAAGCTTCGGCACATGTCTCGCGGTGCTCGCGGCGCACGATCACGATGTCACGATCTGGGCGCGCGATCCCGAGACTGCGGAATCCATCGAGCGCGAACGCCGCAACCCGAGATACCTGAGCGACATCGAACTCCCGGCCAACATCAGGGCGACCTCCGATCTGAACGAAGCCCTGGCGGATCGGGAAATCGTGATCTGCGCAGTTCCGAGCCACGGAGTTCGTGAGGTGATGTCCCGCGCGGGCAAGGCCATGGATCAGGACGCGATTCTCGTCTCCACCGTGAAGGGCATCGAGGTCGAGACCGGGATGGTGATGCATCAGATACTCGAGGATGTACTTCCAGAAGCCCTGCATCCGCGCATCGTGTGCCTCTCCGGCCCCTCCTTCGCGCACGAGATCGCGATGCAGAAGCCCACCGCCGTCACATTGGCCTGCCGCGAGGAGGTCTACGCCATTGCCGTGCAGACGGCTCTCTCCTGCTCATGGTTCCGCTGTTACACCCATGACGATGTGGTGGGTGTGGAGATCGGCGGCGCGCTCAAGAACGTGGTCGCCATCGCCGTCGGTATCTGCGACGGCCTCGCGGCGGGCATGAACGCACGGGCAGGCCTGATGACCCGCGGCCTGCGCGAGATCACCCGCCTCGGCCAGGCACTGGGCGCCAACCCCCTGACCTTCCTGGGGCTTTCCGGAATGGGCGACCTGATCCTCACTTGCACCGGCGATCTCTCCCGCAACCGCAACGTGGGCCTCGAGATCGGCCGCGGCCGCAGTCTCGACGAGATCATCGCCGGCATGAACCAGGTGGCCGAGGGCGTCCGAACGACCTACGCCGTATGTGAGCTGGCCACCCGGCTCGGCGTGGACATGCCCATCGCCTTCGGGGTGCGTCAAATCCTGCGGGGCGAGGTCGACCCGAAGGCCGGCGGCATGGCCCTGATGGTTCGGCAGCTGCGAAGCGAGAATGAGTAGGCGGGAACACGCGAACGCGTTCTCAAACTGAGATTTTCCCCGTCAGGACGGGAAGTTGACGCTTCCGCGCCAGGTCCGTAGCCTCCCCAATACCGCGAAATCGAAATTCATTTTCATTATTTTCCACTGTGATCGAACCCGTCCTCCTATCCGAACTGCCCGTCGGGGCGACTGCCAAGGTGATCGCCGTCGACGCCCCGGGACCTCTCGGCACCCGCCTCCGAGATCTCGGCCTGCATCCCGGGACCGTCGTGCACTGTCTGCGGCGCGCGCCCCTCGGCGACCCGCGCATCTACGAGCTGCGCGGAGTCCAGCTATGCCTGCGCCGCAGCGAGGCAGGGCTCGTGCGTGTGAACACCGATGACTGAAGCCGCTGCCCCGCCGCTTCTTCGGCTAGGCCTGGTCGGCAGTCCCAACTCGGGCAAGACCACGCTATTCAACGCCCTGACCGGCCTGCGGGCCAAGGTCGGCAACTACCCGGGCGTGACGGTCGAGCGGCGGGAGGGAACCGCCCAGCTCGGTGGGCGGAGCGTGCAGATCATCGACTTGCCGGGCACCTACGGCCTCGAGCCGATGAGCCCGGACGAGGCCGTGGTGAGCCGGGTCCTGGAAGGGAAGGTCGCGAACGTAGCCGCACCGGACGCTCTGATCATCACAGTCGACGCTTGCGCCATCTCCCGATCGCTTGGCTTCGTGGCCGAGTTGGTGAACGAGGGGCTGCCGACCTGCCTGGTCCTCACCATGACCGACGAGCTCCATGCGCGTGGCGGGAAGCTCGACGTGGAACGCTTGCGCGCCGCTCTCGGAATTCCGGTCCTGAGCGTGGTCGGCCATCGCGGGATCGGCCTCGACGCCCTTCGTCAACTCCTTCCCCGGCCGTCCGAGTGGGAGCGCCCGCCCATCCCACCGCCGACCGACGAGATGGAACGCCACGCCTGGTGTGAATCGGTGCTGGAACGGGTCGTCCTGCGTGCGCCCGGCCGCGACCCCTGGACCGAGCGAATCGACCGGATCGTGCTCCACCCGTTGGGTGGAAGCGCATTGTTCATCGCGGTCATGGTGCTCTTCTTCCAGCTGATCTTCGCCTGGGCGACGCCTGCCATGGATGCCATCGACGCAGGCATGAGCACCCTGGCTGGCGCGGTACGCACCGTGCTGCCCGCCGGCCTGCTCGCCGATTTCTTGAGCGATGGCCTGATCGCAGGGGTCGGCTCGGTCGTGATCTTCCTGCCCCAGATCATGCTGCTCTTCGGGCTGCTCTACCTGCTGGAAGACGTGGGCTACATGGCGCGAGCCGCGTTCGTGGTCGATCGGCTGATGGCGCGCATCGGCCTCGAAGGCCGAGCGTTCGTCGCTCTGCTGTCTTCCTATGCGTGCGCCGTCCCGGGCATCATGGCCGCACGTACCGTGCCCTCACCGCGGCACCGGTTGGTGACGATCCTGGTTGCACCCTTGATCACCTGCTCCGCACGACTCCCGGTGTACGCGCTCTTGATCGGCGCGTTCGTGCCGGCCACGACGGTCTGGGGTGGGCTCGGACTGCAAGGCCTCGTACTGCTGGGCTTGTACGTGCTCGGAGGCATCACGGCCCTGATCGCGGCCTCCGTGTTGAGCCGCTTCGTCGTCGGCCACGCATCCCTGCCCTTCGTCCTCGAACTGCCACCGTATCGCGTGCCGCCCTTCCGGCTCTGGCTCTCCCAGGTCTGGGGCGCAGCGAGCGCCTTCCTGCGTCGGGCCGGCACGATCATCCTGCTGGCCTCGATCGTCTTGTGGGGGCTCCTTACCTTCCCCCGGGTCGACATACCGGCCGGCACCTCGGAAAGGGAAGCCAGCCGCTACGCCTTGGAACACAGCGCAGCCGGCTCCCTGGGGCGTGCGATCGAACCCGTGATCGCACCGCTGGGTTTCGATTGGAAGATAGGCGTCGGCCTGGTCGCGAGCCTCGCGGCTCGGGAGGTCATCGTCGCGACCCTTGCCCAGGTCTACGCCGCCTCCGAGGATGAAGACACTTCCCTGCGCGAGGCGATTCGCCAAGATGTCGACCCGCGAACAGGCGAGCGCGTCTTCACCTCCGCAACGGTTGCTTCGCTACTCATCTTCTTCGTATTCGCCCTTCAGTGCACATCCACCCTCGCGGTGATGCGCCGGGAGACCAACTCCTGGCGTTGGCCTGCCTTTGCTTTCGCCTACCTTCTCGCTCTCGCCTACGGCGCCAGCTTTCTCACATATCGGATCGTCAGTGCTTTTTCGACATGACATCTTCACCCTCTTGGCGGCCGCGCTGCTCTCGCTGTCGCTCGGCTGCGGCACCACCTACACCCGACAGACCCTGCACGCTGACGATCATCTTTCCGTGGTGCTCCGCGCAGAGCTGAAGGACGACACGACGGTCGAGCGTCATTTCCGGCACCCGGCCACGCTCTCGAACATCCGCCTGGCGCACATCCTCTCGAGCATCGATGTGCGCACCGCAGTCGATGACGACGGCGGCCAGCGAAAACCCGCCATCGAGACCTCGCTCCTCTACCCCCTGGGCGATGCCCTCAGCGATGCTCTCGCCAAGGCGAAGAGCGACCAGGAGGTGATCGTCCAGATCACGCGCAAGGAGAAGCGCCTCGGCATCTTCCATCAGAACTACATGACGAGCTTCGTCGCCTACGTCGGTGCGGACGACCTGCTCTACATCCACCTGAACCGCGTCGATTGGCCGGTGCCGAAGAGTTCGAACATCGAGATCAAGGAGCCTGCCGTCGGGCGTGAGGTAATGAGCTTCAAAGTGATCGGAGCAGATGCCATTGCCCCCGTCGGGCACCAGGCCGTCGCCGTCGAGTGGCGCGACCCGAGCTTCCGGAAAGCCTCGAACATCCGGGTCGGTCCGACCGGCAAGGTACTGCGCAAGACGATCCTGCTAGGCGAACCGGAAGAAGCCCCGGAAGACACGCCCGAGATCCCCATCGAACGCATCCCCGACGACCCGGAAGCCCTCCGCGCCCTCGCCGAACTCGAAGAAGCACGAAGAGCAGGCGAGATCACCGAAACCGAATACCGCCGCCAACGCCGCAACCTGATCACGGTCCACTAAGTCAACGAGCGGGGACTTAGTTTCCTTTGTGTTGGCCGCCGTCTACGGCGAGGGTGATGCCGGTGATCCAGCTGGCCGGCGCTGACGACAGGAAGACCGTCGCGGCGGCGACTTCTTCCGCGGTACCCAGGCGACCGAACGGGATCGAGTTGCGGATCCCCTCGTACATCTCGTTGTTGACCTTCTTCACGGTCTCCCACATTCCGCCGGGAAACTCGATCGAGCCGGGCGCCACGGTGTTCACCCGGATGCCCCGGGGTGCCAAATTGATGGCGAGTGTCTTCGAGTGACTCATCAACGCGGCCTTGACGGCGGCGTAGGCGGCCGGGGAGCCCGCTTCTAGGCCCGAGGTCGACGAGATGTGGATCACTGAGCCGCCACCGGCCTCGGACATCCACGGAACGACCTTCCATGTGGCGCGCACGGAAGCCATCATGTCGACGTTGAAGCCAGCGGCCCAGCCAGCCTCGTCGTCGCTCACCCCGAAGCCCGAGGCATTGTTCACGAGCACGTCCACGCCGCCAAGTGCCGCGCGTGCGTCATCCAGGAAGCCGCCTAGCGAGCTCGCATCCGCCACATCGCAAGGAGCCGCGTAGGCACGCACACCCCGGGCCTCGATCTCCTTGGCGGTTTCTTCCAGAGGACCTTCGCTGCGGGCGCAGATCGCCACGTTCGCGCCCTCGCCCGCGAAGGCCAGGGCCGTCGCCCGCCCGATCCCCTTGCTTCCCCCGGTGATCACCACCGCCTTGTCCGCGAGTCCCAGATCCATGCCGCCCTCCCGATGCTCGATGGTCCCATGCTAGCCCGGTTGGGATCACGGGTGCCGCCACCTAGCCCCAATCCGTCATTGGATCCGGGCCCCTGAGGGTATCGGTCCGGGTCAGGCGGCGAGTTGTTCGATGGCCCGATTGAATCGTTGGCGGGTGGAGGCCTCGGCAGCGATCCGCAGCTCGGCGCGCCCCTGAGG
>JAAETT010000641.1 GCA_024228115.1 bacterium | reverse complement strand
TACAATTGACTTTCTGATGGGGGATTAATCCCCCATCAGAAAGTCAATTGTAAACCCCGTCCCCGCTGTTGACTTGTTCAAGCTGGCCCAGGAACTGATCGATGAGCCAGGGCGTGGCACTCCAGACTTCGATTCATGACATCAAGACGCTGATCCTCTCCTTCCATCCCGCGATTGCGATCGACTCGGTGGAGGAGGAGCGCGTCGTGGGCCTGGTCGATGCGGCGGCTGGGGAGGTCGGCCTGCCGATCTTCGAGTGGTCGTTGACGCGCGGGCTCGTGCGAAAACCCGATGGCCAGCCGAACCGTTCGACCTGCGGTGCAGTCGAGGTGCTGGCTCATATCCGCACGCTCCGGCTCGAAGCGATCTTCCTGCTGAAGGATTTTGCGCGTCACCTCGAAGAGCCAGCGGTGTGTCGAGCGTTCCGCGATCTCGCACAAACGTTTTCGAATACCCACTCGACTCTCGTCATCACGGGAGCCGGTCACGAGTTTCCGAAGGACGCGGATCATCATGTCGTTCACTACGAGATCGCTCTGCCCAACAAGGACGAGTTGCGTGGCGTCGTCTCTTCGGTTCTTTCCTCGTTGCGCTCGCGAACCCGACCCCAGGTAGACCTTTCTCCGGCAGATTTCGAGCGTCTTCTCGATGCATTGAGCGGCATGACCGCCAATCAGGCGCGACAGGCCGTCGCCGGCGCCGTTCTTCAGGATAGTCGTCTCAGCGCCGACGATGTCGCCGAGCTTCAGGATCGCAAGGCAGCGGAGATCAGCAGGGACGGCTTGCTCGAATATTTCCCTTCCGAAGACAACCCCTATGAGCTCGGTGGTTTCGAAAAACTCCGCGAATGGCTGGCCCGGGCTCGGCTCGGCTTCAGCGAGCAGGCGAAGGCGCTGAACCTCGATCCTCCGAGCGGGATCCTGTTGGTGGGAGTTCAGGGTTGTGGGAAATCCCTCGCTGCGAAGAGCATCGCCCGCGAGTGGAGAATGCCGCTTCTCAAGCTCGATGCCGGACGGCTCTACGACAAGTACATGGGCGAGAGCGAGAAGAACATGCGGCGCGCGATCGACATGGCGGAATCGATGGCACCATGCGTCTTGTGGATCGACGAGATCGAAAAGGGCTTCGCCCAGGGCGGGGACCAGGATGGAGGCGCGAGCCAGCGCATCTTTGCGAGCCTGCTGACATGGCTTCAAGAGAAGACCAAGCCCGTCTTCTTGATCGCTACGGCAAACGATATCTTCCGGCTTCCGCCGGAGCTGCTTCGCAAGGGCCGCTTCGACGAGATCTTCTTCGTCGATCTTCCCCAACCGGACGAACGCCAGACGATCTTTGGCATCCACCTCCGTCACCGTAAACAGGAGCCGGCCTGCTTCGACCTGCCGAGCCTCGTCGCAGCGAGCGAAGGATTTTCAGGCGCCGAGATCGAGCAGGCGGTGATCGCTTCTCTCTACCGTTCCCTCCATGAACAGAAGCCGCTCGAAGACGCGATGATCCTGCTGGAGCTGAACGAAACCGTGCCCCTCTCCCACTCCCGCCGGGAAGATGTGGAACGTCTGCGGCAGATGGCTAGCGAACGGTTCGTTCCGGTTCGGTAGCCGCCACGGGTGAGTGGCGATCCGTCATTCCGCTCTTCGTTGTTGCCCCGAGGCGACCCAGACACGGAAGCTCCGAGATTCCCGCGCGACGTTCACGTGGGCGAATCGTTCGCCCAGCAAGGAGCCGACCGGGAGCGGGCGCTGGGTCACGAGGGCGAGCCGTCCTCGCTTGGTGAGCCGACGCCGAGAGCCCTCGATCAGGTTGACGAGCCCCCGCAGGTCCTGATCCTTTCCGCTATGCAGCGGAGGGTTGCTCGCGATCAGATCGAAGCGAAGCGCCTCTGGCACAGCGGACCATCCATCGCCCAGGTGGAGGCTTGCGTTCGGCAGGTTGAGCTGACTCGCGTGGATCGCGAGCGCATCCCGGTCGACGCCATGGATCTCTGCGTTCTCGCAACGACGCGCGAAGGCCAGAGAGATGGTGCCCGCACCGCAGCCGAAATCCAGCAAGCGCGCACCGGGCTTCGGGCGGGGAAGCTCCTCCAACCATTCGAGGAGCAGGCGGGTGCCCGGATCCAGCCGGCCATGGGCGAAGAGGCCGGGCAGGGAGATGAGCCGCAAGGGGCCGCCGGGTGCATCGAGTTCGAAGGCTTCCTCCCAGTCGGATAACTCGGCGCGGAACGGCCCCGCATCCTTTGCGAGTGTGCCGCTCCAGACGCGACTATGTCGCTTGGTTTCCAGAGCATGGAGATCTTCGAGGCAACCGTTCAGTGGTTTGTCTGCGGAGCGGATGCCCTCATCGTTGGCACCGAAGACAAAGACCCGGGCTCCTGACTTGGCGCGCGAGAGCACCGCGTGAAGGCTCATCAGCAGGGCTTCCCGTCCCTTGGGAAGACGCAGGGCCACGTATTCGACCGACACCTCCGGTGGCCAGGGCAAGTCGCTTCGATTCCAGGTCTGACAAACGAGCCCGGCCTGGATGGCGGCTTCCTCGACCTTCCCGGTTTCATCGAGGGCAGACAACAAGGTTCCCGAAAGCCGCTCCTGGGCCAGGCAACCGGCCATGACCGAGGCGACGATCTCATCTCGATTTCCGCGCATGCTGGCTGGTGGCTCTGCGCCGGACGCGATCGACGGGGAATGGGTCGGCATCATGTGTCCTCGGCTCGGGACCTTACCAACATGCTCGTCTCTTCCGCGAAGTGCCTGATCATCTCGTGGGATTCCGGAAGCCTCTCGGCGGCGTCATCGATCGAATGGAATTCCGCCGCAACCACTTCCCGGTGATCGATCTCGAAGCTGGGTTCCTCGTCGACGTCCAGGCTGAAAGCGTGCATCTGGATCTCGGCACCCCATTCCTTTCGCAAGAAGAGTCCAAGGGGATGCAGTTGATCCCGGGAGGCTGTGATCCCGACCTCTTCCTCCAACTCACGGCATGCACCGTCGCGAGGATCTTCGCGCCATCTGAGCATGCCACCCGGAAACCCGTGGCCCTTCCGGTAGGAGTTCGTCACGAGCAGCAATTTCCCATCCCAATGAACCAGCACCACACTGGCTCTCACCGTGGGGTGGAAGACAGCGAAGTACACTCGGAGCCCCAGCCACGCGAGACGCAGCCCGGCACGAAAACATGTGTCGAGGGCAGCCCTCATGGCCTGTCGCTTCCGTGGTGGCCTGCCGCCCATTCCAAGCCAAAGCCTTCGGTGCCGTGGACGCGTCCGTCGGCCTCGATCCACAGGGCCTCGAGATCTTCTCTTGCTTCGATTCGCCGTCGGCCTTCTTCTTCGGAGAAGATCAGGAGAGCAGTGCTCCAGATTTCCGCTTCGGCGCCGAGCTTCGCGCGCACGGCCGCCAGACGTCGCGTTTCCACGGGCCAACCGCTGCGTGGATCGATTGCATGGCTGAAGAAGCGCCCGTCGATTTCGATGCCCTGGCCGAGGCTCTCCGAGACCGACAGACTCTCGTCCTTCAACACGGCGAGATGCCGGCGGCCGGCCAGGTCAGCAATCAGGACCCACCAACCGGCTGCATTCGGCGGGGCACCTCGCGCCAGCCAACTGCTGCCTCCGAAATCGAGCAGCGCCCGTTCGATCCCCGCATCTGCGAGCATCTCCCCGAGCCGGTCGAGGGCCCAGCCCTTGGCGACACCGTCGAAGGAGACGGCCATCTCCGGCTCGAGGGCGGCCGTGTCCCGATCGATCTCGATCCGCTCTGAGCCGATGCGACCTCGTGCCGCATCGATCTCGCCGATCACCGGAATGCGCCCGCGCTCCCCCGCCTGACGCCAAAGGGTCATCAGCGGGGCGACGCTCACATCGAATACACCGTCGGTCTCCCGAGCGGCCCGCACGCCCAACGAGAGAAGTGCTCGGAGTGCGGGAGGCACGGGTAGGTGTTCGGTTCCGGCCGCGGCATTCAGGCGGCTCGTCGCGCTCGTCGGATCCCAGGTGGTCAGCTCCGCTTCCAGCTCGGCAACCCGCCGGTAGAGACGGTCGACCAGCAAGCGTCCCGCTTCGGCGTCGGTGGTGTAGAGAGTGATCTCGAGGATCGTCCCCATGGCCGGTCGTCCATCGGAAACACGAACGGAGGTGGCCGGGTGTGCGCAGCCGAGCACGCTGGCCGCCAGGGCTGCGAGCCCGAAGGCTGCAAACCCGAAGGGGACGTGCGGCATGGGCCGAACCTCAGGGGTTCTCGCCGCTCTTGTAGTTCCCGGATTTCGCGGCGAAGACCGACCAGAGGGAGATCGTCATCAACGCGAGCATGCTTGCCTGCAGGAGCAGGAAACTCGCGATCTTCAGATAGGCGAAGCCCGGGTGAGCGAAGCGGATCAGCCAGCTCGCGCCTTCCTCCGCGAACGCCGAGACGAAGGGAAGGACGATCAACCAGGCCTTGGTCGAGTTCTTCAAGGGCACGAAGAGCATGAGATGGGTGAGCACGAGCAGCAGCATGCCCATCGCGAAGAAGTGAAAGTGGGAAACTTCGAGCAGCCCCTGGTAGCTGCGCGGTTGGAGGAAGCGCTCTTCGGCTCCCAGGTAGTATTCCACGACGGAGACGTAGCTGAGGTCCATCTTGCTGAAGTAGAGCCCGAAGTTGGTCAGCCACAGGCCGAACACGTACACCACGTAGAGCACGACGATCGTCTGGAGCAGCCGGTTTCGGCTCCACTCGCCGGTGACGACGAAGCGCAACGGGCCTAACGTCCCCCACCGCCGGCGGCACTCTGTGAGGCCGTTTCGCGGGTGGCTACCTCGGCACTGCTGGGGCTGACAAGGAGCTGGTAGAAGGCGAGCGAACGCCGGACACCGCCGGTGACGGCGCGGGAGGAGAGCGTCGAGCCGGCGATGCCGTGGATCTCCCCACCGGCCGCCCGGTCGGCCCGCAGCCATGCGACACGGCGCGCCTTGAACTGCTCGAGCCAGCGATTCGGGGGGCGGTATTCCGGGGGCTCATAGAAGGCGAGCATGCGGACGGAGCGTACCTGGCCTTCCGGGCTGAGCACCACGAGAAAAGCCTCGGGCTGGGTGCGGACCGTGTGGACATCAATGAAGGCGTAGCCCTCCACCCGGTCGTCCTTCCAGGCCGTGTAGAGGGTCACGAGCCGGCTCTCGAGAGCCGAGCGCGCCAGTTGCTCGATCTGCTCGGCCTGGGCGTCGTCGAGGACCTCGGAGCGGTGCTCGACACGGTCGGCCTGGGGGAACGCGGTGGCGAGCGCCTCCTGCTTGGAGGCAAACACCTCGGCCGCCGCCGGCAGGCTGCCGACAGCGACGAAGAAAAGCAAGCCGAGTGCGACCCGTCTAGAACGCAAATCCCATCCCGAGGGAGAGCTCGTCTGGCAACGTGCCGCCCTGTGCATTGAGGTTTCGATACTCGAGTTTCAGCACCACGTTCGGGTGCAAGTAGAGATTGATTCCCGGGGTATAGACCCAGTACGCACGCTGGCGGTTGGCCGAATAACCGCTCGGTACCTCGTATTGGGTGTCGACGTATTCCACCCGCAGGAAGGGCTCGAGGGCCTTCTGTTCGTTTCCGAACAACAGGGGCCAGATGTCGTAGGCGACCTCCGCGTAGGCGCCGAGCATCTTGTCGGCGATCGGCTTGTTCTTCGGTCGCCCGAGGGCCCGGTTGAGATCCCCGGCATCCGAGAGCTGGGAGTAGGCCAGGAGAGCCCGGCTGTGGAAGCCCCCCTTGCGATACTGCACATGGGCCTCGCCAAGCCACAGCCGCGCGTCAGGGACGTCGCCGAACCCGGTTTCTTGATCCTGGCCGGAATCGCCGAAGTAGATGGAGCCGCCGACCTGGAGGCCGGGCAGGATCTCCGGCGAGTAGTCGAAGCGCGTGACCCAGGCGAAATCCTCGGCCAGGGCCTTGCTGCCCTTCTGCCGGCCGCCGCGGATGCCCGAATCCGAGAACCCCGTGGCATCGAAGCCGGTGACCAGGTAGCTGCGGTATTCGAAGCTCTCACCGAATTGCCCGAAGATGCCGACGCCGTTTTCCCGCCACGTGCTCGGCAGGATGCGCCGTTCGACCTCGGGGCGCTGCACACCGTAGAAGAAGGGCGGCTCGTGGATCTCGTTGATGAAACCCATCGGCAGGAGCATCAGGCCGGCCCGGAAGTTCATCTCGGGCTTCCAGAAGAAATCGAGCGTGGCCAGCTCGACGGAGGCGCTGCCTTCCTCTCCGGTCGAAGCGTGTTCGAACTCGATTTCCGAGTTGAACACGATCTTGTCCGTGAACTTGTAACCGAGGTACATGACGAAGCGCAGGAAGTCCGCCCGATCCCGATCGGTATCCGCCTCGTCGCCAATGAAGTTCGTGTAGAAGCCTTCGCCGTAGCCTCCGATCGAGAGGCCGCGCTCCAGGCCATACACCTTGGAGGCCGCCGGTCCGAGACCGTAGAAGCTCACGAGTTCCGGCTCCTCCGGTACGGCCACCTGGGTGCGCAGGCGGGAGAGCTCATCGACCATGAGCCCCATCTTCCGCTCGAGGTCTTCGATTCGGTCGTCCCGAGCGCGGATGGCATCGGCCTCCGCATCGGCCCAGCCAGAACCGGGCAGGACGAAGAGGATGAGAAGTGCAATCGCGAACAGGCGGGCCATGTCAGGCGCCTCCAGGCAAACCGGAGGTCCCGTGGGGGGCTCCGGCCGGCTGGGCTCGGGACGCGGGGTCTCTGGCCTCGGGGTGGGTGGGATCGAGCGGAAGCCAGGTGGTCCGCTTGCATCCACGGCACTTCAACTCCACACCCTGGTCGACGAGGCGCGCCAGCAGGCTGCCGCAGGCACAGCGGCAATCGTCGGAGTGGGACGAAGAGGAGGAGGGCATCGATCTCATCAGGCATCGTCGGACATGCATGAAATTGAAAATGAAATTGGCTTTCAATTTCGAAATGAGGACTTTAGGGGCTGCTGAACCGTATTTCAAGTGGCCCCAAAGCCCAAGATCCCCCACGGGGGCAGATGAATCGGAATTGCCCGGTTCTTCACCGACTGCTAATCACAGGGCCCCGCTGGAGGCGCCTCGGACGGCCAACGGGCGCGGGGCGAAGCGTTCCACCAGTCCGTGCCATCGCTGTTCGCCGGCTTCAGCCCGCGCAGCGCAGAGCACAGCACAGGAAGGGAAGACTCATGAAGAAGGTGATCATTCTCGGCTGTGGCGGCTTCGTTGGAAGCCACCTCACCGATCGGCTGCTGGCCTCGGGCGAATATCACATCGAGGGCTGGGACACTTCGCTCGACAAGATCTCCCAGCACCTGGACAACCCGAACCTCTCGTTTCACCAGCGCTATATCGACGCGGACACGACCTTCGAGGAGATCGAGCCCTACGTCGCCGACGCCGATGCCGTCATTTCGCTGGCCGCCGTCTGCACGCCGGCTCAGTACGTCTCGAGCCCGGTGAAGACCATCCAATCGAACTTCATCGATGCCTACGCATTGATCGACCTGTGCTCGAAGCATCGGAGCTGGCTCGTGCATACCTCGACCTGCGAGGTCTATGGCCGCACGCTCTCCAGTTACGTGCCGAGCGACGACTACGATGATCCGGATCTGTATGAGCAGCGCGAAGACGAGACGCCGCTCGTGGTCGGCCCGACGAAGAACCACCGCTGGAGCTATTCCACCGCCAAGCAGCTCTTCGAGCGGTACATCTTCGCGCATAACGTCGAGAACGGAATGCCGTTCACGATCATCCGACCCTACAACTGGTTCGGCGCGCGCATGGATTTCATTCCCGGTCGCGATGGCGAAGGCGTACCCCGGGTGCTGGCCTGCTTCATGACGGCGCTGCTGGACGATCAGCCGATCCAGCTCGTGGACGGTGGCGGTGCCTACCGCACCATCACGTACATCGACGACGCGGTCGATGCGCTGATGCTCATGCTGGAGAACCCGAAGGGTTCCCAGAACCAGGTCTTCAACGTCGGCAATCGAAGCGGCGAGGTGACGATGAGGGAGCTGGCGCTGCTGATGCGGGAACTCGCTGCCGAGATCACCGGCAACGAGAAGTTCCGCGATCATCCCATCGAAGAGGTCACGGGCGAGAAATTCTACGGCGAAGGCTACGAAGATTGCGACCGGCGCGTGCCGGACATCTCGAAGGCAGAATCCCGTCTCGGCTGGAAGGCCAAGACCGATCTACGCGAGACCCTGCGCATTACGATGACCCACTACTTCGAGCAGTACGGCCGCGAGAAGGGCCTGCATCCCGCGCAAGCGAAGTAGGGTCGGCGCTCTAGCGCGCCTTTTCGACTCCGGTTCCGAACGCCAGGATTTCGACGCCCGCCGTGCCTTTGCCGTCGCGGCTGGCGCTGGCCAGCCGGGCTGTTTCCAGGCGCGTGCCCACGATGCCGTGGAAGCCGCGCTCGTGGGCCTGCTCCTGCATGCGGAGCAGCGCTTCGCGGCGGGCACGTTCGAGAAGTGATTCGTAGGATCGGATCCGGCCGCCGAAGAAGGCGCGCAGGCCAGCCAGCAAGCGTTTCCAGTGGTCGATGGACACCACGACTGAGCCATCGACGAGGCCGGTGCGTGCAATGCGCCATCCGTCCGGCGGCGTCTCGAGTGTCGAGATCGAGATTCTCCGCCAGTGGATCTCGCGCCGTCGAAGTGCGCGGAGATGGGCGCTTTCGATGGCCTTTCCGATGAAGAAGCCCATCGCCAGCAGCCCGAAGGGGAGCAGCAGGCGCAGCCACTCGAGCGAGCCGAAGGCTTCCGGCCCGTCCACTACTCCACCGTGACGGCGGTGCCGTAGGCGAACAGCTCCGCCGCCCCCTGGGCTACCGAACTCGTCTGGAAGCGCACGTTCACGACGGCATTCGCGCCGGCGCTCCGAGCCTGTTCGAGCATTCGATCGAGGGCTTCCTGACGGGCTTCTTGGAGAAGCTCCGTGTACCCCTTCAACTCGCCGCCGACCAGGTTCTTGAGCCCGGCCATGATGTCGCGGCCGATGTGCTTGGCTCGGACCGTGCTGCCGGAGACCAAGCCGTGGTGCTCCCGGATCTGTCGGCCCGGAATTTCCTCGGTGTTGCTGATCGCCATCGCGTCGCCCCGCATGGGGGTGGGATCGACCGGGCGGCGCGGGACCTTGAGCTAGCAGCCCGTCGAAGAACCCACGCCGTCGGCAGGCACGCGCCTTTCGCCCGATGCCTGCGTTGCGAAACCTGGCCGTAGGCCCGCTACGCCTGCGGTTTCGCGCCTTGGCCTCAGTCGAAATTCGCGCACCTGGCTCGACCTGGGTTCTTCGACGGGCTGCTAGTCCCTTGTATCGACCAAAGGCGGAAGTGTTGTCATGCTAAGCACTGCGTCCCCCGCAGCCAATCGGTTCTCGCCGTGTCGCGGGCCGATTCATGGGGCCCGTATGTCGAAGAAGCGGTATCGGATTGACTTGAC
>JAAETT010000640.1 GCA_024228115.1 bacterium | reverse complement strand
TGAACCATGGTTCCGTGGGGTTTGTGATGGTGTTCGAGCACAAACAATACCAGATTCGGAATCCTCGACATTGATTTGCCCAGAAAAACTACTTTCCTTTGTTCTATGCGATATACTTGCAGGGGTCATAATTTTGGGGTGTGAACCACGGTTCCCTGCGGTTTCTGGTAGCGATAGAGCAAAAACAATAACAGATTCGGAATCTCCGACCTTGATTTGCCCAGAAAGAACTATCTTCTTTTTCCTTTGTTCTAAGTGACATATTCGCATGGGTCACATTTTGGGAAGTGAACCATGGTTCCATGTGCATTTCTGATGTTGATGGACCAAACCAATAACAGATTCGGAGTTGCCGACCTTGATTTGGCCAGAAAAACTATTTTCCTTTGTTCGAAGTGACATTTTTCCAAGGGTCATAATTTTGGGACATGAACCATGGTTCCATGTGCTTTCATGATATTGATGGACTAAACCAGTAACAGATTCGGAATCTCCAACCTTGATTTGCAGAGAAAAATTGTTTTCCTTTGTTCTGTCTGACATATTTGCATGGGTCATAATTTTGGGATGTGAACCATGGTTCCACATGCTTTCGCGATGTTGATGGATCAAAACCAATGACATATTCGAAATCTCCGACCTTGATTTGCCCTGAAAAACAATTTTCCTTTGTTCAAAGTGACATATTTGCATGGGTCATAATATTGGGATGGGAACCATGGGTC
>JAAETT010000639.1 GCA_024228115.1 bacterium | reverse complement strand
TTAAGGGATGGCCTGGTGAGGGAAGAGGAGTACCAACAGAAGCGCCAAGAGATCCTCCGGGACCTCTGAGGCTTCAGGCTCTTCGGCTGGCACGGCTGGCACTGGTCTTGCGCGGCCCAGGTACTGGCGGCATGGCCGGGGCACCCCAAGAGGGTCGAGCTGGAAGGGCCGGGGGTGTAGGCTTGGGCCGAACCCCTGTGCGCCAGTCGTCCCGCGTCGTGCGACTTCCCACAGCGTCGTGCGCCCGGGGCAGGAGGAGGCCGACGTGTTTTGGGTGGGGCTCGTAGTCGCTTTTCTCGCGGGCCTTGTGGGTATCGGCCTATCTCGGAACAGCGTGATGGCCCGCTTGTCAAACGCGCGAGACCTTCACCTTGACTGGGTGGCGCTAGTCCTGCTGGGCATCGGGCTGGCGATATCCGGCTACGAGTACCTACAGAGCGAAGCCACCTTGCAAGCGTTGGAGTCTCGGCCGTTCTACAGACCACTCGATCCGGAGCTACGAGAGAGCCTTGTCGGTCAACTCCGTGGGCTCACGACACAATCCCGCTACCGGCGCTTCACCATTCGTATTTCCGTCAACGCCGGAAGCGCTCCTCGCCTCGAGTTCGCCCAACAGATTGCCAGCATCCTTAGAGACGCCGGTTTCCCATCGAGTGTGTCGGTCATGATGATCATACCAAGCAACCCGCCAACTCCGCTGCGGAACATCTCTATCGCACCAAACCCAAATGATATTGAACCGGCTCGCGCCATCGCCGAGTCACTGCGCGGTTTGGTTCATGGCGGCATTCCAGTGATTAGTGAACCAGAGCGGCCACGCGGTGTGCTCAGGATATCCCTCAACGGAGATCCGCTCTTCTCCCCGGAGGGCCGGGTCAGGTTTCGATAGCTATCCACCGAAGACGATTGCACCCGCCGGTCGCGGCCTACCGTCGCCCCCTCCCTAGCTACTGCCCGATGGACTGAGCGCGGCTGGCGCTGATCCTGTGCAGCCAAAGTGTCGCGAGCCTGGCCAGGGCGGCCCGAAGTGGTCGAGCTGGAGGGGACGGACGTGCCGCGGGGCGAGTAGGCGCGCGGTTCTGCTTGGGGAACGCGTTTTCCCAGGGGATGAACTGGCCTTCCTTCGCGGCACCACGGCGGCACTTCGGGGGGACTATCTGGGCCGGCCGGCCTCGTCGCGGGACTCGATGCCTCACGCTCCTGACCTGGCCGCTGTTTCTGCTTGCCCCACCCGCGGCATGGTTTCTGCAGCTCGCCGGGCTGCGGTGGGAAGTGCCGCGCCGTGGTGGCGTCCCGCTTCCCGCTTCTAGGGGAATACCATGCGCTCGCTCTCTGCTAGTCCTCGCGACCCTTCTGAACGACGTCGACCTCTCGCGTTCAAGGCGAAAGTCTTCCTGCTCGCCGCCCTGCTTCTGCCGTCACCGATGGTCGCCGTGGACCTCGTGCCGCTTCCGCTGAGTCTGTCGTCTGCGGGTCCGGGGACGCAGCCGAGGATTGCTGTCAAGGATACCTCTCCTGGCTGCAACCAGACTCTTGTTCCTCAACAGGTGTTCCCGGCGACGTTTTCTCTTCCCTGCTCGGGCCTCGACGTAACCTTCTCAATCGAAGGCAACGCTTTGTTCGCGGATTTCTCTCAGCCATTTCCGGGCACGTCGGAGGTCGCTGTCATCATCGAATGGCTACTGTTTCAGGTTCCCGAACACGATGCCGCTTCGGTTCCGCTCATCTACGGCACGGAGGGTGGCCCCCAATTCGCGCCTCCCTATCCCCCCCAGAATGCAAGTGTGTTCACCTTTGGAACGCTTGGCGGGCTCACCAATGTGGGCGATTTGCCGAGCAGTTCGATGGGCATCGCGTCCGACGATGTACTCATCCAGTTGCGAGCGGATATTCGACGACCGGCCACCGCATCCAGAATTCTCCTCCTGGACGTGAACGCCGCGGTGCCGTCCACCCCGCCGACGCCTCCAACCGAGTGCTCCGACGGCATCGACAACGACGGCGACGACCTGATCGACTTCGGCCAGGACCCGGGCTGCCGCAGTCCTGACCAGATTTCCGAGAAGTCGCCGGGGAGGTAGACAGACTTCGCCGGCCCAGGTCCACTAGCCGCGCCCGCGATACCATCCTCTCGTGCGATGCTACCCGCGATTCTGGGCTTGAGCCTCGCCCTTCTGGCCTTTCCCATGACCGCCGAAGAGGAGTTCGATCTTGTGGAAGACCAAGCGACTGGCTTCAAATTCAACCCAGCCTCGAATACTTGGGAACACGCCCGCTCGGCGTTGGCATCGACAGCAGAGGATGCCCCACTTGAGAACGGTCCGCGTGCTTCTCATGGCGCTTGCGTCAATTCTTGGTTGCGAAGCGCAGCAGGAAGCCAGAACAACTGAACCGAACGACCCGCTATTCGATCCTCTGGCAAGGGAAAGTTCCGAGATCGCCTTCTCCTACTTGGAGCTGACAGGCATCAATGAGTTAAACTGCGAGTTGAAGGATGTCTTCAGGGATTCGTCGGAGGCACCTGGTGGTGAAGCAGCCCAGACGGAGGATCTAGCCCAACGAATGCTCGAGGAGTTCGCCCAGGAGGCGGCCGCTCTCTGCGTCGCTACCGATAGCGCGTTGACCTCGCTTCGTCCGCGGCTGGAAGCCATAGCTGAATTTGGCCATCCGGTTGAGGTTGCCTTCGCCTTCTCCATCTTCGTTCGCAGATTGGACGATGGTGACGAGTACGACACCTCCTATCGTGCCTTCGAGGTACTGCATTTTCCCGACCTCGCGAGCTGCGAAGATCAGGAGCGCGTCGCCCGGGAAGCAGGAGTTCCTACCCGCAAATGCACGCGATGGACAAGTAGCTTCGATCGCCCCGACCACCGCCGACTTTAGACCCTTCGGGGACCTGCTTCGGGGTAGCGCCACGCCACCCGCAGTCCCCGCCAGCCCCTATGTCGCCGCGGTCCGAGCGACTGGTGATACTGAAACACACTTGAGACCATCCACCGGGGCCTGGCGTCGCTCCCGAAGGGCCAGCGACTCTCTGACATGGTCTCGACTCCGTAGGGGCGATGCCGTAGCTGGAAAAAGTGTACGACATAGCATGGCATAGTCTGGCATAGCATGGCATCACACGACTCAGGTCATTGATCATGCGTTTTGCATCTGATTATGTGTGTCCACATGGGAGTCACAAAGAACCATCCGCAACGAGCCGCCCTGTCGCTTCGAGCACTTGCCAAAGAATACGGGCTGAGCCGCGGATTTCTCGCCGAGCTAGTCAACCTCGGAGAGATCCCGGCCATCCGTCGCGGACGCGCAATATTGGTCCTGCGGAGTGATTTTGAGAGTTGGTGGCGAGCGAAAGCCGCCCAGTCGCGCAATCGTGCCGAAAACCGTGTAGACGAGGTTCTGCACCGCGGGGAATCGCGGTGAACCACGGCGAGCGACAGCTCATCGAGCAGCTCGCGCTGGCGGTCGCCCGTGCGGTCCTGGCCGAGCTTCGCGCCGAGGCGCCGGCGCATCCGCGGCCTGTCGCGTTGCGGCCGGTGATCGTCGAGGTGGAGCGATGAATCGCCCGAAGCTCCGGCCGGTTGACGGCACGGCTCGTCCGGCATTGGCCGATGTTCGGAAGCCACCTTGCCTTAGCAGCACCCTCGACCCCGAGATGAGCGTTGTATCCAGCCTTCTGTTCGCCCCGAGTGAGGCCATAGCTGCAACCATCGACGCGGAAATCTTCGCCATCGACGACATAGAGAACCCGAACCTCCGGGTCGTCGCCGATGCAATCGTGAAAATGCATCGGGCGAGTGAGCACATCGACGTGTTGACGCTCGTGGAGAATCTCACCCTCGCGGGACGGATCGCGTCGGTAGGCGGTGCTCGGTTCCTCGGCGAGGTCGCCGACTACGCTACAACCGTAGCAACCGTCGCAAATCACGCGCGCATCGTTCGGCGCCAGGCAGCGCCAATTTTCAGCACCCTGTTAACCCGGAAAATTCATGAAGAAGTCTCGTTCTTGAATTGAAGAAGGCCCCAGTTGCGGTAGAAACGTGTTGCGACACCCGTTTCCCCTCAACAAGGGCCCCTTCATGAAGCCGGATTCTACCGCACAGACTGTCACCTTTCC
>JAAETT010000638.1 GCA_024228115.1 bacterium | reverse complement strand
TTACAATATGCAAATTTCTACAGTAACCTACAGTAACCAAACAGTGTCAGAGTAAAATAGTAGTCAGATTTGAACTCAGCATACTCAGAAACCTAGGCTTTGTAAATTTCAGCTAAATCAGACAACATTTTACAATATGCAAATTTCTACAGTAACCTACAGTAACCAAACAGCGTCACAGTAAAATGGTAGTCAGATTTGAACTCAGCATACTCAGAAACCTAGGTTTCGTAAATTTCATCCAAATCAGACAACATTTTTCAATATGCAAATTTTTGCAGTAACCTACAGTAACCAAACGCAGATAGTAGCCTGCATTAGGTCCATAGGAGTCAGGAGCAAGTTATTCAATGAGCTGGTTAAAATGAGCTTTCAATCATTGAAATTGGTTCATTGGGTCTGGAGTTCTGTAATATCACTACTCTACAAAAGCAACTTCTCTTTTTAATGACACAGATAGTAGCCTGCATTAGGTACGTAGGAGTCAGGAGCAAGTTATTCGATGAGCTGGTTAAAATGAGCTATCAAACATTCAAATCGGTTCACTGGTTCAGGAGTTCTGTAATATCACCTACTCTACAAAAGCAACTTCTCTTTTTAAAAAAAAATTTAAAAATTAAAAATTTCAAAATTTTTTTGACCACTTTTCATCACATTCAGGAGCTGGTTCCAATGAGCTATTACTCGTCGAAATCCGTTCATTGGTTGTTGAGTCTATAGAGTCACCCACAAACACACAAACAAACAAACAGATACACAGCTCAGCTATTTATATAGTAGACTAGAAACCCGCTCAGGCTTTGCCTGAGCTAGAAATCATAGAATAGCAAATAAAGCAGAACCCCATTAGTAATAGAAAACAAAGCAGAACCCATTAGGAAGGATTCATATATAGCCAGCAAAGCAAAACCCCTTAGGAAGGATGCATAAAATAGTAAACAATGCAGAACCCATTAGGAAGGATTCACATGTAGCCAGCTAAGCAAACCCATTCAAATAAAGCAGAACCCATTTGGAAGGATTCATATATAGCCAACAAAGCAAAACCCATTGGGAAGGATGCATATAATAGCAAACAAAGCAGAACTTATTAGGAAGGATTCACATACAGCCAGCAAAGCAAAACCCATTAGGAAGGATACATATAGTAACAAACAAAGCCAAACCCATCAGGAAAGATTCATATGTAGCCAGCAAAGCAAAACCCATTAGGAAGGATGCATACAATAGCAAACAAAGCAGAACCCATTGGGAAGGATTCATAATATAGCCAGCAAAGCAAAACCCATTAGAAAGGATGCATATAATAGCAAACAAAGCAGAACTTTTTGGGATGGCTTCATATATAGCCTGCAAAGCAAAACCCATAGCATTATGCTAGTATATGCTAGTATTCACAATGCTAGTATATGCTAGTATTCACAAAACCCATTGCATTATGCTAGTATATGCTAGTATCAGCAAAACCCATAGCATTATGCTAGTACATGCTAGTATTCACAAAACCCACAGCAATATGCTAGTATATGCTAGTATTCACAAAACCCACAGCATTATGCCAGTATATGCTAGTATTCACAAAACCCATAGCATTATGCTAGTATTCACAAAACCCATAGCATTATCAGAGGTGGATCTGGTACCCCAAAAAAATTTTCTGCAGGGGGGGGGTGAAGTACAGTGCGGAGCTTTCATGTGGGGGGGAGGGGGGTCTGTGACCCAAGCCATGTGGGGGGGGGTACACTGTATTTCACTGTACTTCACTGTACTTCACTTAATTCTCCAGAAAGTGATCAAATTGTCACCGAATTTCACATTCTGGTTTATAAACGTAATAATAATGCAGTAGCGATCCGTGGTGCACCATCCTAACCTCGAGTCATGGAACCAATATTAGTATATTGTACACAAAAAATGTGATGTGAAATTTAATACTATTATAGAGACACCGAGGAAAGATACCAGAACAAAGGATGACAAAGTGGTTTCATTCAAGAACAAAGGACAAGCTGAACCTGCTTCACAGAGAAGAGGATGCCAACTGAGCATTGACGCTGAGGCTGATGCAT
>JAAETT010000637.1 GCA_024228115.1 bacterium | reverse complement strand
CGTCAAGTCAATCCGATACCGCTTCTTCGACATACGGGCCCCATGAATCGGCCCGCGACACGGCGAGAACCGATTGGCTGCGGGGGACGCAGTGCTTAGCATGACAACACTTCCGCCTTTGGTCGATACAAGGGACTAGAGGCTCCGCACATGGAGGTTCCACCGCACGAGAGGCTCGCTGCTCATTTTCGGACCAAACTGGTCCGATATCTATGATTCGCTAGTCTATTCAACCGTCTTCGCCCCTTTCGAGGAGTCCGCCATGGCCCTGGTCAGCGTTACTGAAGCCGCCTCCGAGCAGATCAAGCGCCTGCTCGATGCCGAGAGCAAGACCGAGAGCCACGCCCTTCGCATGAAGGTGATCGGGGGAGGCTGCTCCGGGCTCCAGTATCAGCTCGCCTTCGATGACCAGGAAAAAGACGGCGACACGCAGGTCGAATCCGGGGGCGTGCGGGTCGTGGTCGACGAGAAGAGCGCGCTCTACCTGATGGGGACGACGCTCGACTACGTGGATTCGCTGATGGAATCGGGCTTCAAGATCGAGAACCCGAACGCCAAGACGACCTGCGGCTGCGGCCAGTCGTTCGGGGCGTGAGATGAGCGGGGCCTCCCCGCGCGTGGTGTATCTCGACCATCACGCCACGACCCCGGTCGATCCCAGGGTCATGGATGTGATGACGCCGCTCTTCACCGAGCGTTTCGGGAACGCGGCGAGCCACACCCACGCGATCGGCTGGCGTGCCGAAGCGGTGGTCGAGGTGGCCCGGGAGCAGATTGCAGACGTGCTTGGCGCCGGGGATCCGCGCACGATCGTCTTCACGAGTGGAGCGACCGAGAGCAACAATCTGGCGTTGCTCGGTGCCGTGCGTGCGTCGCGGCGAGAGCGGCCCCATGTCGTGACGGTTGCGACCGAACATCCTGCGGTGCTCGATCCCTGCCGTGCGCTCGAGGCGGACGGTGCTCGGCTGACGGTATTTCCCGTCGATGGTGGTGGGCTGATCGATCCGGCCGCCGTGGCGGAGGCCATCCAGGACGACACGGTCGTCGTCTCCGTGATGGCTGCGAACAACGAGATCGGGGTGCTGCAGCCTCTGAAGGAGATCGGCGAGGTCTGCGCCGAGCGCGGTGTCCTGCTGCATAGCGATGCCGCCCAGGCCGTGGGCAAGATTCCTCTCGACGTGGAGGAGGCCGGCATCGACCTGCTTTCGGTCACCGGGCACAAGCTCTACGGGCCGCAGGGAATCGGTGTGCTGTATGTGCGCCGTCGCAAGGCGGGCAAGCGGGTCCGATTGGTGCCGCTCCAATACGGTGGCGGCCATGAGTGGGGGCTGCGCTCGGGCACGCTTCCCATGCCGCTGATCGGAGGACTGGCCCGCGCCATGGAACTTGCCGCGAGCGAGCGGGAAGAAGAGGGCGCTCGTCTCGCGAAGCTGCGCGATCTCTTGCTCGCCGGATTGCGCGCGGAGATCCCGGACCTCCTGGTGAACGGACACCCGACGAAGCGCCTGTCGGGGAATCTGAACGTGACGCTGCCCGGCGCGCGTGCTGACGCGCTGCTCTCGGCCCTCCACGATGTGGCGATATCGAGCGGCTCGGCTTGCAGTTCCGCGCGGCCCGAACCCAGCCATGTATTGCAGGCCCTGGGCCATTCCGAGGAGCGAATTGCCTGTTCGGTGCGCATCGGTCTCGGGCGTTTCACCACCGAGGAGGAGATCGGCCAGGCGGCCGGCCGGATCACCGAGGAGGCCCGAAAGCTGCGAGAAGGCGCATTCCGGCAGGCAGACCCGCCCGGCGGCGTCCGCTAGGATCCGTCGCTCGCCAGGCTGCCAATCGGACGCGATCCGATGGGGCTGGCGTCAACGAGCACGCTGAGGAGCACCGGAAGATGGCAGAGGCGAAGGCAACGAATATCACGTGGCACGGAGGCTCCGTGACGCGGGCCGATCGGGAGAAGGTGCTCGGGCAGCGCGGCGCGACGATCTGGCTCACCGGTCTCTCGGCCTCGGGCAAATCGACGGTTGCCGTCGCGGCCGAGGCGGAACTGCTCAAGCGTGGCCGGCTGGCCTACGTGCTCGATGGCGACAATGTTCGCCACGGCCTGAACTCGAACCTGGGCTTCTCGCCTGAAGACCGCACCGAGAACATCCGGCGGATCGGTGAAGTGGCGAAACTCTTCACCGATTCCGGTGTGATCGTGTTCACCTCCTTCATCTCGCCCTACCGGGCGGATCGGGACCAGGTCCGTGAGCTCTTCGAGGCCGGCGACTTCGTCGAGGTCTTCGTCGATGCGGATGTGGCCACCTGCGAAGAGCGGGATCCGAAGGGCCTCTACAAGAAGGCCCGAGCTGGCGAGATCCCCGAGTTCACCGGGATCTCCGCTCCCTACGAGGAGCCGGAGAAGCCGGAACTCGTGGTGCCGACGAAGGGTCAGAGTGTCGAGGAGAGTGTGGCCCTGCTGGTGGGCTACCTCGAAGAGAAGAGATTTCTCGCGGCTCCCCAGGGCTGAGCGAGCCGTGCTGCTCAGTCCGGTCGGAGGGCTAGCCGATGGGGCTTGGATGAGCGAGCTGAGGTGGTGGAAGAAGGTCGCACTGGCGGCCGTCCTGTTCGCTTTCGCGGGTGGGGAGACCGGTTGCGCCAATCTCTCCGGTGGATCTGACGGTCCTGCGAGGGCGCTGGCCGTGCCGACCGAGGGCCCGCCGGAATTCCATGTCCTTGTGGCCCAGGAACTGACCGCGGAGGGTCGGAACGAAGAGGCTCTGGCGGCGTACCAGCGCGCCCTGGCTGGAGATCCGGATTCCGGCTTCCTGCACCGCCGAGCGGCCGAGTTGGCTGCCCGCACGAACCAGCTGGATCTGGCGGTCGAGCATGCCGAGGCAGCGCTCGTCCTGGCGCCGGACGACGAGGGGATTCGCCTCTTCCTCGGCACCCTCTATCGCTTTCGGCGGGATACGGCGAGCGCGGAGCGGGTGCTGCGGGGCGAGTCCGGCGAGCCGACCACGAACGAGGCGGCGGCGCTTCTGTATGCCGTGCTCGGAGAGGCCGGGCGCCTGGACGATGCCCGGGAGGTTGCCATATGGCTGGTCGACAACGTCCCGGAATCGACGCGCTCCTTCCTGGCCCTGGCGGACGCCGAGGAGAAGCTCGGCCACGCTGCGGAATCCGAGGCGGTGCTGCGTCGTGGTTTGATTCAGCACCCGGGCGAGCTCAAGCTGTTCGGCACGATCGCCCGGCAGCGACATGAACGTGACGACCGGGAGGGCGAGATCGCCATCTACCGGGAGATGTTAGGCGCGCATCCCGGCCACCTGGCGACGCTTCTGGCCAAGGCAGATGCGGAACTCTCGCTCCGGAAGAATGATGCGGCGCGCGCCACGCTCGAAATCGCTCTGGCTGAACAGCCGCGGGATCTGCGCACCCTACTGAGACTTGGTTTTCTCGATTTCGAAGAAGAGGACTTCGCCTCCGCCGCCGAGCGGTTTCGCCGCGCGTTGGCGTTGCAACCTCGCCAGCAGGAAGTGATCTATTTCCTGGGGATTGCACTTCGCCGCCAGAAGGACGACGTGGGCGCGCGAGAAGCGTTGGCCAGGATTGGCCGGGATCACCCGCGGTTTGCTGACGCGCGGACGCAGATGGCAGGCATGGCCGAGGCCCAGGGCGAGTTCGCTGAGGCGATTGCCTACGTCGAGGAAGCCCGGAGCGCCGCCAAGAGCCGCGCCCTCGATCTCTACCTGGCCAGCTTGCAGGCCAAGGGCGGGGATGTGACGGGAGCCCTGGTCCTGCTCGAATCGATGCTCGACGAGAGCGATGCCGACGCAGACGTGTTCTACAACATCGGCATCATCCAGGGCGAGGCCAGCAATACCGAAGAAGCTCTTCGCACCATGGAAACGGTGCTGGGGATGGACCCGACCCATGCCGGCGCATTGAACTACGTCGGCTACACCTGGGCCGAGCGCGGCGAGAACCTGGAAGAGGCCGAAGCGCTGATCGCCCGCGCCCTGGAGCAGCGGCCGGATGATGGCTTCATCACGGATAGCCTTGGCTGGATTTACTACATGCGTGCGCGTCCCCTCGTCGAGGCCGGCAAGACCGATGAGGCGCAACCCCTGATCGAACAGGCGCGGTCAGCGCTGGAAAAGGCCGTGCGTCTGACAGGCGGCGATCCCGTGATTTCCGAACACCTGGGCGATGTGTTCCTGCTGGAGGGAGACCGGGGCGAGGCACTCCTACGCTACGAGGAGGCCGTGCGCCTGGGGCCCCGGCACAACGAACAGCCGAACCTCTCCGAGAAGCTCGAACGTCTGCGTGAGGAGCTCGAACGGCATTGAGCCTCGTTCGGGCCCTGGCCGTCGCTCTCGTGTTGATCGTGGGCTGTCGCACGGCGCCTGTTTCGGTGGGCGAGACGCTCGATCCCGCGTCGCCCGACGTTCAAGCGGCGCTCGCGGATTTTCTCGTGCAAGCCAGAACGCATCAGAGTTTGCGTGGAAGCGCGAGAATCACATTGGAGGGAGTTCGCGGCGCGAGCTTTGCCCGCCATCTGGTCGTGCTCGAGCGCCCCGCCCACGTTCGAATGGAAGTCATGGGTCTGGCCGGGCAACGGATCGCCGTTCTCGCGACGGACGGGGAGCGCTTCGACCTCTACCGAGCCGAGACGGCAAGGGTGGAAAGCGGCCTCGTTCACCCGGGGCTCCTTGCCGAGGTGGGGGGCGTGCCGCTCACGCCTGCGGAACTCGTAGCCCTGTTGCTCGGAGCTCTTCCAGCTCCGGTGGATGAGCTGCAATCGGCGGTGCGCGGCGGCGATGGCCGGCTCGCGCTCACGTGGCCGGGGCCGGAAGGGGAACACCTGAGCGCGATTCTCAATGCCGAAGGCCAGCTACAGGCGCTGCGTCTGGAGGATGCTTCGGGCATGGAACGGGTCTTGGCATCCTACGCGGATCATCGCCCGGCGGGCGGAGGATTCTTCGCCCATCAGGTGACGTTGGATTTCGGAAACCGGGGTCTCCGGGCCGAGGTGAATTTCCGACAGGTCGAGCTCGATCCGGAGCTGCCCGAGGGGCTCTTCCGTCTCCAGCTTGTATCCTCGCCGGGGGGGTGAGATGAAACAGGGGGGATGGTTCCAGGCGCTGCTGGCCGCTGTGCTGGTCGTGAACACCGGCTTGCTGCTCGTGCTCGTGCTCCAGCAGAACAACCAGGAAGAGCGGGCGATTCGACAATCGGCCCAGTTCAGGGAGGTGGCGGAGAGCACCGACCGCCTGCGCGGCGAGCTGCGCAAGCTCACGCGTGCAATCGGGGCAGGCGATCTCTCGGGCCTCGGCGCCGGCCGCGGCGATGGACCGGGATCAGCCCGCGTCTTTCGGCATCCAGAGCTGCCGAATTTCCTCCAGCCCCAGGATTTCGACGTCGTCCCGACGAACGCCGAGAACACCGATGGCGAGATCACGCTCTATTTCTCGCCAAGCGATCCGAAGGGCTTCAACAGCCTGGTCGAGAACGCAGCGGATCTCTCGTTCATCGAGTCGCTCGTATCCGAAGGGCTTGCAAGCCGATCGTCCTTCACGAACCCGGACCATTGGCACGGCGAACTCGCCGAGCGTGTCGAGGTCACCGACGACGGGCGGACGTTCACCTTCTACCTCAAGAAGGACATTCAATGGCATCGCCCGGGCGGCATCGATCTGACCGATCCCCGCTACGCCTGGCTCGACGTTCCCCACGAGGTGACGGCGCACGATATCGCCTTCCAACTGCGCATGATCAAGGACCCCCAGGTCCAGAACGGCTTCGTCAAGAGCTACTACGCGGATCTCGAGAGTTGGGAAGTCATCGACGACTACACCCTCGAGATCCGCTGGTCGAAGAAGATCTACACGGCGTTGGCGTCGACCCTCGGGCTCGGGCCGGTCCCCGAATTCCTCTACGCCTACGACGAGGACGGCAACCGCTTTGCCGATGAAACCCTCGGGCTGAACTTGAATCAGCATTGGTACAACCACAAGGGCATCGTCGGGTCGGGCCCGTATCGTTTCGCCTCCTATGAGCCCGGTGAGCGGATCGTGCTGGAACGCAACGAGGACTACCACGGGGAGTTGCCGGCCATCCGGCGGATCGTCATGGAGATCGTTGCGGATCAGAACGTGAAGTTCCTGAAACTCCGCTCGCATCAACACGATTTCGGTTCGCTTCGTCCTTCCGAGTATCGGGACAACATCAAACCCTGGATGGACGATCCGAGCCTTCCGCGTCCGAAAGACAATCCCTTCGTCGGCCCCGACATGGCAAACGACCGCCGTTCGACGCCAAGCTATTTCTACATCGGCTGGAATGCCGACAAGCCGCTCTTCGCGGACGCCAAGGTGCGCAAGGCGATGACCCATGCGTTCGATCGTCAACGGCTGGTCGAGAACGTCTTCGTCGGTCTCGGGGAAGTGGCGGCCGGGCCGTACCTGACGGGCTCACCCTATGCGGATCCGTCGATTCGGCCCTGGCCCTTCGATCTTGAGCGTGCGCGCGAGCTCCTCGCGGAGGCGGACTGGACGGATACCGATGGGGACGGGCTGGTCGATCGGGATCTCGAGGGGGATGGCGTGCGCAAGCCCTTCGAGTTCACGCTCCTGATCTACGCTTCCTCCCAGGAGATGGACTCGGTGGCCAACGTCCTCAAGGAAGATCTCCTGAAGGTCGGCGTGCGCATGAAGATCGACAAGGCCGAGTGGAGCCTGATGCAGAAGCGCATGGAGGATCGGGACTTCGACGCCTTCACCGGTGGCTGGGCCATGGGCTGGGACGTGGATCTCTACCAGATCTGGCATTCGAGTCAGGCGGATCTTCCCAAGGCTTCGAACATGATCGGCTTCCGCAATCCGGAGGCCGATGAGATCATCGAGGCATTGCGCGAGAGTTTCGACACCGAGGAGCGTGTGGCTCTGGCGCGGCGCTTCCATCGCATCGTTCACGAAGAGCAACCCTACAGCTTCTTCTATGTACGAGAGCGCTACTACACCTGGTGGGATGAAGTGAGGCGTGTGGTCTTCCCCAAGGTCCGACCGCTGGTGCGCCCGGGCGCCTGGTGGGTCGCGCCCGGAGGCTGAGCCCCTTTGCGCAGCTACATCGCGAAGCGGCTGTTGCTGATGATCCCGACCTTCTTCGGAATCTCCCTGGTGGTCTTCGTCGTCATGAACCTGGCCCCCGGGCATCCCGGTGGGACGCAGTTGGCCTCCGACCTGGCCGCAAGCGTGCGCGGCGCCGATACCCAGGAGTCCCATCGGATCTTTCGGGAGCAGTTCGGCCTCGATCGGCCGGTGCTCTTCAACACCTACATCTGGCTGGAGCAGGCCGAGGTCGAAAGCGTGCTTCTCGCCATGGCTGGGCGCGACGCTGCGACATCGGCCGATCGCCTGAGGGCGCAGGAACAGATCGAGGACTGGGGCCGCTGGGCGGTTCCGCATCTGGTGGCGATCATGCAGGCGCCGCCGGACCTGCTGATTCGCGATCTCGCGGTCTACGGCTTGCGGCTCGCTGCTCGCCAGCCCCTCGTGGATCCGTTCGCGAGGAACCCCACAGCCGAGCTGCGGGCGGAGAACCAGCGACGCAAGGCGGAGAACGACCGCCTTCGGAGCTTGCGCTACCCGCTCGACGCTCCCGAAGAAGAAAAGCGCGAGGTGGTCGTCGCCTGGTCCGCATGGTTCGAGGAGGTTGCCGGGCGCTACCAGCACGATGCGGGTGAGCGTGCGCAGATCTTCTTCCTCGAGACCCGATTCGCCCGCTACTGGGGGAACCTGTTGCGTCTCGATTTCGGTGTCTCCCTGGTCACGCGAGAACCCGTGCTCGCGACCCTGCTGGAGAAGCTCCGCTACTCCCTCTCCCTCTCTCTCACCTCGCTCCTGCTCGGCTACCTCGTTTCGATTCCGATCGGGATCCACTCCGCGGTCCACAAGGATTCGTTCGGCGATCGTTCGACCACGGTCACCTTGTTCATGCTCTACTCCTTGCCGAGTTTCTTCGTCGGCACGCTGCTGCTCTTCTGGTTCTCGGAAGGTTCGACCATTCCATGGATGCGTTGGTTTCCGATCGGGGGTTGGCGCTCGCCGGGGGCCGAGGACATGACGAGCCTGGCGCAGATCGGCGATATCGCCTGGCACCTGGTGTTGCCGGTCGTGTGCATGACCTACGGCAGCTTCGCGGCGCTTTCGCGCTACATGCGAACCGGGCTTCTCGGGGTGATCCATTCGGATTACGTGCGGACCGCACGCGCAAAGGGTTTGCCCGAGCGTCAGGTGATCTTCACCCACGCCGTGAGGAATGGTCTCCTGCCGGTGATCACGCTCCTCGCTGGGCTCCTGCCCGCCATTCTCGGGGGCTCCGTGATCGTCGAGGTCATCTTCGACATTCCGGGCATGGGGCGCTGGCTGATCGAATCGATTTATCAGCGTGACTACAACGTGATCATGTCCGTGCAGCTGATCTCCACGCTGTTGGTGTTGTTCGGCATCCTGCTCTCGGATCTCGGCTACGCGTTGGTGGATCCGCGGATTCGTTACCAATGAGCGCAACGCGAGAGTCGGACGCCGATCGCCTCAGCTACTGGGGTGTCGTTCGTGGCCAGTTCAAGAAGAACCGGCCTGCGGTTTGGGGGCTCTGGTGTGCGGTGGGGCTCTTCGTCTTCGCGACCGGCGCCCCGCTTCTCGCCCTGGACCAGCCTTTGTTCTGGCATACGGCGGACGAGACAGGCTTCCCCTTCTTCGCTGCGCTCTTCAATCGGCTCCAATTCGAGAACGGCGTCGATATCTTCTTCAATCTCTTGCTGGTGCTCTCCCCGCTGTATGTGGGCTACGTCCTCTGGAAGCGGCGGAAGGGCGGGCTGGGCCTGCGCGCGGCGAGCGCTCTGGTGGCCTTCCACATGCTCGCGACCCTCGTCGTCGTACCCGTGAGTTGGCTCGGCGTTTCGAACCCGTTCCACCGGGAAGCACCGATCGTCGACTATCGCGGCCAGGAATCCGAGTTGCTGGCTGCGGGCCAATCCGTGACAGCGGTCTTCCCGCCGCGCCGCATCCACTACCGGGAGACGAACCCGGAGCGCAGCGTTCAAGCACCTGGGCGTACCTTCTGGCTCGGCACGGATCTGGAGGGCCGGGACGTTCTCGTGCGGATGCTCTACGGAACGCGCATCTCGCTGACGATCGGTGTCGTGGCGGTCGCCATCTACGTCCTGATCGGAGTCGTGTTGGGCGCGTTGGCGGGTTACTTCGGGGGTTGGGTGGACGTGGTGGTCTCCCGCCTGGTCGAGGTGATGATCTGTATCCCGAGCTTCTTCCTGATCCTCACCCTGGTCGCGCTGGTGCAGGATCGCTCGATCTTTCACGTGATGGTGATCATCGGGATCACGAGTTGGACGGGTGTCGCGCGTCTCGTCCGCGCGGAATTCCTCCAACAACGGGAGCTCGAATACACCCTGGCGGCCCGGGCCCTCGGGCTTCCGCGTTGGCGCGTGATCTTCCGCCACATCCTGCCGAATGCGATGGGGCCGGTGCTCGTCTCTGCGACCTTCGGGGTCGCTTCGGCGATCCTCACGGAATCGGGTCTGGCGTTCCTCGGCCTCGGCGATCTCTCCGTGCCGAGCTGGGGGGGGACCTTGAACGCCGGGCGACTCGAAATGAAGCTGTGGCTGATCCTCGCGCCCGGGCTCGCGATCTTCTTCGTGGTGAGTGTCTTCAACCTGGTCGGAGAGGGGCTGCGCGACGCCCTCGATCCGAAGCTTCGGACCTGACGATGGCGCTCCTCGAAATCGATGATCTGAAGACCTACTTCCGCACGGATGATGGCCTGGTGCGTGCCGTCGACGGTGTGAGCTACGACGTGGAGCGTGGCGAAACCCTGGCCGTGGTGGGCGAATCCGGCTGCGGGAAATCGGTGACGGCGCTCTCCATCTTGCGCCTCGTCGCAGTCCCGCCGGGTGATTACGCCGGCGGCGAGATCCGCTTCGAAGGCGAGGATCTCCTCCAGGTCGGCGACGATCGCATGCGAGAGGTCCGCGGCAACGACATCGCGATGATCTTCCAGGAACCGATGACGAGCTTGAACCCCGTCTTTACGGTGGGAGAGCAGATCGTCGAGGTCATCCAGCTCCACCAGAAGCTTGCGGCGGGCCCGGCGCGCACGCGAGCCATCGAGATGCTCCAGAGGGTCGGCATTCCCAGCCCCGAGCGGCGCATCGATGACTACGCCCACCAGATGTCCGGCGGCATGCGCCAACGCGTCATGATTGCGATGTCCCTTGCCTGCAATCCGAAGCTCTTGATCGCGGACGAGCCGACGACGGCCCTCGATGTGACGATCCAGGCGCAGATTCTCGATCTCCTGAGTCGGCTCCAGGAAGAGTTCGGGATGGCCGTCCTGCTGATCACCCATGATCTGGGTGTGGTCGCCGAGACCGCACAGCGGGTGGTCGTGATGTATGCAGGCAAGGTCGTGGAGCAGGCAGGCGTGCAAGAGCTCTTTGCAGGGCCGCGACATCCCTACACGGTGGGATTGCTAGGTGCCCTCCCGCATCTGGACGGAGCGGGGGATCGTCTGCACCCCATCGAGGGGAATGTGCCGGACGCCCGGAGCATGCCGAGCGGCTGCCGATTCCATCCCCGTTGCCCGGTTGCTCTTCCGCGCTGCGCCGAGGACGAGCCGGCGCTCGAGGGCGAGCCGGAGCATCGGGTGGCCTGTTGGGTGGCCAATGGGGATGGGCGCGGGGCATGAGTAGCCAGGCATCGGACGTGGGCACACCTCTTCTCCAGGTGGAAGGCCTGGTCAAGCACTACCCGGTCACCGCAGGGGTCTTCTCTCGGGAGGTCGCCCGCGTGCGGGCCGTCGATGACGTTTCCTTCAAGATCGAACCCGGCGAAACGCTCGGCCTGGTCGGCGAATCTGGCTGCGGAAAAACCACGGTGGGTCGGACGTTATTGCGCCTGGAGGAGCCCACGGCGGGAAGGGTCCTCTTCGATGGGGAGGATCTGGCAGCGCTCCCTCGCTCGGAGCTGCGGACCGCCCGGCGCTCCCTGCAGATGATCTTCCAGGATCCGATGAGCTCGTTGAATCCCCGCATGACGATTCGCGACATCATCGCCGAGCCGCTTCATGTGCATCGCGTTGCGAGAGGAGCGGAACTCGATTCGCGGGTGGTGGAGCTTCTCGAAAAGGTCGGATTGCCCGGGGCGTGGCGGAATCGGTATCCGCACGAATTCTCCGGCGGGCAACGACAGCGCGTGGGCGTGGCCCGGGCGCTGGCGCTTGGCCCGAAGCTGATCGTTTGCGACGAAGCCGTGAGCGCACTCGATGTCTCCGTCCAGGCCCAGGTGTTGAACCTGCTCATCGATCTGCGTGAGGCGCTGAACCTCTCCTACCTCTTCATCTCCCACGATCTCTCGGTGGTGCGGCATGTCTCGGATCGGATCGCCGTCATGTACGTGGGCCAGATCGTGGAGATGGCGCCGGCGGCTCGTCTGTTCGAGGCCCCGGTCCATCCCTACACCCGAGCATTGCTGTCGGCGATTCCGGTTCCGGATCCGGACCGGCGCGCCCAGCGCATCGTTCTCGAAGGGGACGTTCCGAGCCCGATGCATCCCCCTCCGGGCTGCCGATTCCACACCCGCTGCCCAGCGGCGATGGATCGCTGCCGACGTGACGTACCACCGCCCGTCGAACTGCCTGGCGGCCATGTGGTGAGTTGTTTTCTGGTCGACAACGCGCCCCAGGATGGGGACTGGCGGCGGGCCACGGAGGAGCGGAGGCGTGCGGCGGAAACCGCGCTCACGCAATCGCGAGAAGCCAACGCGGCCCCCGGCGATTCGTCCAATACACTCGCGTCCGAAGGTCTCGCATCGGAAGTCGCGGCGGAGCCCGAGACGCCGGCGTGGATCGCTCGGACGTTTCCCGTCGCGCTGCTCGCTGTGCTTCTGGGGCTCGTGCTGATTGGATGGCCGCACTCCCGATCGGCTCGGGCGCTCCAGCAACAGGCTGGGCTCGAGCGCGAGCTTCACGCCTACGCCGATGCCACAGGCGCCTTGCCCGGGGGATTGGACGAACTTGGCTGGCGGCTGTACCAGGTCTTCGAGGACGGAGAACCGCTCGACCCGTGGGGCCAGCCCTGGCAGTACACGCGAGGGGAGGGCGGCTTCTCCCTGCGAAGCCGCGGGCCCGATGGCGCGGCGGGTGGCGGCGATGACCTTCGCGGGTCTGGCGGGTGAGGCCCGGCCTCGGCCTGTTGGCGCTGCCGCTTCTGGCATTGCTCGGCATCGGCCTCACCTTTCGGGCGTCGTTCCAGGATCCGGCAGATTTCACCTTCGTGAACGGTACGGAGCCGACCACGCTCGATCCGGGTCTGATGACCGGCGAGCCCGAAGGCCGGATTGCCAGCGCACTCTTCGAAGGCCTGACGATTCGCGATCCGGCGACCCTGCGCCCCGCGCCCGGTGTGGCCGAGCGTTGGGAGATCTCACCGGACGGCACGCGCTACGTGTTTCATCTTCGCCGGGACGCGCGCTGGACCGACGGTTTGCCGGTCACCGCTCACGATTTCGCCTACGCATGGCGTCGTCTGCAGCTTCCCGAGCACGGTGGGGAGTACGCGTACATCCTGCACGGCGTGCGTGGGGCGGAGGCGCTCAACCGGGACGAGGCCCGGGCCGAGGCGATTCGGGGCCCGATTCGTAGAGCTGTAGAGGATCTGGGGAACGGTTCCATCGATCCAAAGACGTGGCAGAAGCTTATCGCCGAACATGATCTGGTAACGACGGTGCGCGGCACCCCCGATCCGGTTCTTCGGGCCGGGCTCGATTCGCCGCCGGACGACCGGGCGAACTTCCTGGCGGCGCTTTCCGCCGAGGCGGATCGTCGCAGCGCCCGAGCCCTGCATGCAAGAGACCACTACGGTGTCGACCTCGGTGTGGTTGCCACCGACGACTACACGTTGGTCGTCGAATTGGTCGCGGCGATTCCCTATTTCCTTGAACTGACCGCCTTCTATCCCGCCTATCCCTTGCCGCGGCAGCTCCTGGAAGTTCCGGGCAACGAGCGGGATTGGTTCCTGCCCGAGAAGATCGTGTCGAATGGCCCCTTCGAGCTCGGAGCCTGGCGAATCGGCGACCGCATCCGTCTTCGCCGCAGCGACACCTACTGGAATCGGGAGAGCATTCCCTCGAGCACGATCGATGCGCTGCCTCTCGAGAACGTGACGACCGCGCTGAACCTCTACCTCTCCGGTGAGGTGGATTGGATTCCGCGCTACCCGACCGATCTGGTCGATGCGCTTAGCGAGCGCTCCGATCACTACGCCCATGCTGGTTTCATCACCTACTACTACCGGATCAACACCCGCCGCCCGCCGCTGAACGACGCACGGGTGCGGAAGGCCCTGGCCCTCGCCATCGACCGCGAGACGATCGTGCGTGAGGTCCTACGCCTCGGAGAAGTGCCGGCGCTGCATCTCGTGCCACCGGGAATCCCAGGCTACGCGCCTCCGCCGACCGCCTTGGGTCTCGACCCCGAGCGGGCCCGGGCGCTGTTGGCCGAGGCAGGCTTTCCCGACGGAAGAGGCTTCCCCGAAATCGGGATCCTCTACAACACCCTCGAGAGCCACAAGAAGATCGCCGAGCTGATCGCCGATCAGCTGGCCCGCCATTTGGGCATCACGATCAAGCCCTACAACCAGGAGTGGCAGTCCTACCTCGCCACGATGAGAGCGGGGGAGTACGACCTGGGCCGCGCTGGTTGGATCGGTGACTACCTCGATCCGAACACGTTTCTCGATCTGTGGGTGACGAACGGTGGCAACAACCAGACCGGTTGGAGCCATCCGGTCTACGACCGGTTGATCGCCGCAGCCGGGAATGTGGACGGCTACGCCCGGGAGCCGTTCATGGATGGATTGGCCGAGCCCGGAAAGGCGATGGCGCTGCTCGCGGCGGCGAACGAAGCGCCCGACACGGCCGGCCGGCGCGAGACCCTGGCCGCGCTGCGTCTGCAATTGTTGCGCGAAGCCGAGCGCATTCTGGTCGAGGAAGAACTTCCGATCCTGCCGATCTACTTCTACGTCGTGAACGGATTGGTGCGGCCCGAAGTGGAGGGCTTCTACACGGAACTCGTTCAACCGGATGGCCGGAGTCTGCCGAACCTGCAGAACCTCCACCCGCTGCGTTCCATTCACCTTCCGGCATCCGAATGACCGAGGCGTTCCTGGCGGTCGCGATGCTCCTGGCCATCGCATCCATCGCGCTGCTTCCCCACGATGCGACCCGCGTCCTGGGAGCAGTGCTCCTGGCCGCTGTGGCCTTCGTCTTCCTGCGCCACCCGATCGGCGACGTGTCGGCGCTTGCCGTCTGTACGCCCCTCGCTGTCGGGCTCTGGTGGGCGCTGCCGCCGAGCGTGTTGCGGCGGGTGTCGTTCATGATCCCGTCGTTGCTCCTCTTGATCGGTGTCACGACCTGGCTGATGTACATGGCGCCGGGCAACCCCTTCGCCCAGGAAAAAGCCATCGCTCCCCAGGTCGAGGCCGCGTTGCGCGCCCAATACGGTGTGCCCGAAACACCGCTCGCATTCTTCAGGGTCTACATGGAGCGGCTGCTCGTCGATGGATCGCTTGGCCCGGCCCTGAAGGTGCAGGGGCGAAGCGTGCAGGACCTCCTGCTCCCGGCGCTGCCCGTCAGCCTCGGCCTCGGCGGCCTGGCGCTCTTCCTGGCCGTCGCGATTGGCGTCGTGCTCGGGGTGAGCGCGGGAACGCGCCCGAACTCCTGGGCGGACCACGCCAGCATGGGCCTGGCTCTGGTCGGCATCTCGCTTCCGAACTTCGTGATCGGTGCCGGACTGATGATCCTGCTGGCCCTCTGGTTGGATTGGCTTCCCGTCGCCGGCTGGGGTGGCTTTCGCCATGTGTGGATGCCGGCACTGACCCTGGCTTTGCCTCATGCCGCCACGATCGCGCGCCTGGCCCGCACGGGCACGCTCGAGGTGATGCAAGAGGATTGGATTCGCACGGCCCGGGCCAAGGGCCTGTCCGAGGCGCGCGTAGTCTCTCGGCATGCGTTGCGTGTGGCGGTGCTGCCGGTCGTTTCCTATCTGGGGCCTGCCGCCGCGGGAATCCTCACGGGATCTTTCGTCGTCGAGACCCTCTTCGGCATTCCGGGCATGGGCCAGTGGTTCGTGAAGGGCGCGATCAACCGGGATTACGGCGTCGTGCTCGGAACGGCGCTCTTCTACTGCGGCCTGATCACCTTTTTCAACCTGGCAGTCGATCTGGCGCTGGCGTGGCTCGACCCGAGAGCGCGAGAGGCATCATGAGCGCGGGCGCCGACGTGCAAGCATCTGGCGGGGCGACCATGGCCGAGACCGCCGGGCCCTGGGCTCGCGCCTTCCGTCGGCTGCGGCGCCATCGCGCCGCGATGGTCGGTGCGGGGATTCTCGGGGCGGTCTTCTTTGCATGCTTCGTGCTGCCGTTGCTTCTCGGGCTCGATCCGAAGGCGACGGCGCCGGAGCTGTGCCATCTGCCCCCGTCCTGGAGCCATTGGTTCGGTACGGATTCGCTGGGTCGCGACCAATTCGCTCGGGTGTTGATCGGGGGCCGCGTGTCCTTGTTGGTCGGCCTCGCGGCGACGGCCGCATCCGTCACGCTGGGTGTCGCCTACGGCGCCGTCGCGGGTTTCTACGGCGGCCGGCTGGACGAGGCGATGATGCGCATCGTCGATTTCTTCTACGGCATCCCCTACATGTTCCTCGTCATCCTCGTGATGCTGATGTTCTCGGAGACCGCGCGCGGCGAGGCGCTGCCCGTCTTCCTGGCGCTCGGGCTGGTGCAATGGCTCACCATGGCGCGCATCGTGCGGGGCCAGGTGCTGACCTTGCGGGATCGGGATTTCGTGATGGCGGCCCGGGTGGTTGGTGCGGGCGACGCACGCATACTCATGCGCCACATCCTTCCCAACGTGATGGGCCCGGTGGTGGTCTACGCAACGCTCACCGTTCCCGCGGTGATCCTGCTCGAATCCTTCCTCTCGTTTCTGGGCCTGGGCGTGGAACTCTCCTGGGGCCAACTGGTCGCCGAAGGCGTGGCGGTCGTGAATCCGATCGAATCGCCGTGGTGGCTGCTGGCCTGGCCGTCGGCCTTCCTCGCGGCCACCCTGCTCGCGCTGAACTTTCTGGGCGATGGGCTGCGGGATGCCTTTGATCCGAAGTCGGTTTCTACTTAGTTTCGCAATGGCCCGCTTCCTGTCCCTGAACCCGTGGATGATTCGGCTCTCGAACCGGATTCTCGGGTTCCGCCTTTCGATTGCCTGATTCCAACCCCAAGTGTCACCGTTTCACGCGGATGCTAGTTCGCCCGCTTCCTCGCCCGCTCCACCAGGAACTCCACTGCCTGGTTCATGTTCACCGGAACGAGTGACACCTCGGGATGTGCTCTCCCCCAGACCCGGAACACCTCGTCGGCGAAACCCTGCCCGATGCCCTCGACTCCCTGGAAGTCCAACACGACTTCCCGAAAGAGTTCGAGCCGATGCAGCAGCCGTTTGGCCTCGGAGCGGGAAACGAATCGGACCCCGATCGCGAAGAGGCGGACTACGGTGCGCGTCTTTGCGAACTCGTAGTCCTCCGTGTATTCCTCGAAGAGCGCCGAAAGGGACCTGGTCTTCGCGAGGTCGAGCTCCACGGACACGAGAGTTCCGTGTCTTGGTGGGTCGACTTCCAGGATGGCCATGTCTCCTCGACGGTTGTCGACGATCCAGGCCAGCCCGCCGCTCTCCAAGCGGAACAGGTCGACAGCCTTCGAGGAGAAGAAGATCCCCTCGCCGGTGTGCTTCTCGGGAGCGGTCGTCGTCTTGCCTTTGGAGATTTCCTGGAGCGCAGCCAGCTCGCTGGGGAGACCCAGGTGGTCTCGGACGTGGCTGAAGGCCCCGACCCCATCGTCCTCGATGTCGATCGCGAGGAGCGTTCCCCTTTGCTCGGCTGAGGCTCTCATGTGACGACCCGAGGAGTGGTCGATCGCGTTGTTCACCAGTTCAGTGACGACATAGGCGACGAGGCCCGCGGGCTCCCCGGTGAGTTGCCCGACCGACTCGATCTCGGCCGCCATCCACAGGAAGACGCGATCCTCGGCGAGCCCTTCGAGCGGAAAGTGCTGTTCCCAGCTCGTGGCTCCGGGCAGGCGATAGCGTGTCGCACGGGCTGCACCCTCTCGGACGATTCCGCCGGAATCCAACAGCGCCTTCAAGCGGGCGTGGGCGGCCTGTCGCGAGATCCCGAGTTGTCGGGCCACCTCCGTACTGCTCGAGGGCCCCTCGCGAAGAAGGTCCAAGAGTCTGGTTGTTGAATCGTCAATCATCCACTTGTCCACACTTTACGAATCCATCTCTATCGTCGCTCCGGATTCGATCAACCGCAGAGGGAAACTATTGTCTTTTATATCAATGTGTTACAGTGATTCTTGCCGATCGTTGGCCACTGTTCGAATTCTCTGGGCCTTCTGGCATCCAGCCGGGGCCCTGCAGAGAACGATCTTGAATTTACGATTTCTGTAAGTATTGTCAATCTCAACTTGACGATTCTGCTGAGATGCCCGCCGAACCGCCTGGCTCCGATTCCCCACTTCCCGAGAAGTCTCGCCAAGCCTCCAGTCGGCCTCCTGCCGGGCCGATGCACCCGCCAAGGGGTGCGCCGCGCATGAAGAAGATCGGAGAAGTCCTGCGTGCCGCAGGCCAGATCAGCGAGACCCAGCTCCGCTCCGCCCTCGGCGAGCAGGCACGTTGGGGGAATCGGATCGGCGAGACCCTGGTTCAGCTCGGCTACTTGCAAGAGCCCGAACTGATCCGCGTGCTTTCGGAGCGCCTGGGCTGCCAGGGGATCGATCTATCGGGCCGCGAGATCCGTCCGGACGTGATCGCGCTGATCCCCAGCGAAGTCGCGATCAAGTACGCCTGCCTGCCCGTGGTACGAGAGGCGGGAACGGGCAACGCCGACGTGCTCTACGTGGCGATGGAAGACCCCACGAACCTCACGGCTCTCGACGATGTGACGTTCCGTACGGGCTGCGCCGTGAAACCCCTGCTCGCCGGCCCGGTCCAGCTGCGCAGGGCGATCAGCACCTGCTACGAGAGTGTGTAGACGCTCACTCAGAAGCGTAGAAATCTGATCATTTGGCCGGGGGGCGACGCAGCCCGCCGTTCCGGATTCCGATTCAGATCTTCCGGGTCGAAAGGTCCTTGACCCAGGGCGAACGCCCTCCCGGCTCGACCG
>JAAETT010000636.1 GCA_024228115.1 bacterium | reverse complement strand
TGCAATCGTATGTGTCTAGGCATTTGACTGTACTTGACAAGCAGATATCAGATTGGCGCCATAGTTATAGTGAGCCGCAGGCAGAAGAGTCACAAGCGAGTGGTGATTCAGGTTCTGATAGTTCCGAGTCCGAAGTCCAGTCGACAGGCTCTGGCCCAGAAGTTAAGAACCTGAAGCATAAGAAGCCTAGTTCATATGATTTGGCCGCTTTAACTCGCGAAAACAGATTAGCTATGCTCGAAGCCCAAATGCAGTCGCCGCAGCAAGCGTCGCGTAGCAAAGGTTACAAAACCCCCGAACCTAGGAAGTTTTCAGGAAAGGAAAACGGTTGGGTAGATTGGGCAGAAGATTTCGAGCGTTGGGCACACTTTCAAGGGTTGCCAGAACAGGACAAGGTGAGCCAAGTCGGTGCTTGGTTCGTGGATGAGGCCAAAACGGCATATAAACAATTCCTTGATAGGATAAGCTTGCATAAAACTCCCAACTTTCAGGAGTTGTATGACGAATTCACTAGGCTCTTTGAAGAGTATTTGTCCCCAGAAGCAGCGCGTATTGAGCTTGAAACACTTAGGTGGGATATGCAAAAAAAGTCACCAGGGCAGTTTATAGCTAGGATTAGACATTTGTGTAGGATCACGTATCCAAGCTTCTCAGGTCTTCAACAGGATCAGGAAGCAGGCGCGCGTCTTATGGCTAGAATTCCCATTGACATTAAATCGCAAGTGCGTCTCCGCGTGGGTCCCACCTTAGATATAGTTACACTACGCTGAGCGCGCATAGATGTTCTACGCGAGCATGACGCAGATAAGCTGGGGATTGTACCCATCCTCCCAGATTCGTACCAGCCTTCCGGCACTCCCGCAGGGTATAAAGGTACTGTAACAGGTGGTAATCCGAGGCCACCTTGGCCCAATTCATC
>JAAETT010000635.1 GCA_024228115.1 bacterium | reverse complement strand
GGGAAAGATGACAGCCTGTGCGGTAGAATCCGGCTTCATGAAGGGGCCCTTGTTGAGGGGAAACGCGTGTTGCAACTCGTTTCTACCGCAACTGGGGCCTTCTTCAATTCAAGACCACGACTTCTTCATGAATTATTCGCGATAGGGGGTGGGCCGAGTCGGCGCATCCAGCCTCCCCAGCAAGAAAAATCTCACGGGATCTCGGAACGAATCTCACGACAGAATCTCGGCATATCACCGGCTTAGCGGGCGTTATGCCGGTGTTTTTGACGTTGGTGAAACCAGTCACGGTGAGCCGGAGCTGAATGCCGCTAAGACAGATGTACTAAAGATCTCGACCGTTTGCGGGCCTCCACTTTGGAGCCTGGCAACTGCAATCGGGTTGGAGTCGATCAATGAAACAAATGCATTCAAGCTCGAGAGAGCAGCTCGGGAAGCGTCTCCGCGCGTCGGACTTTCGCCCAGCGCGGAATGATCCCCCGATAGAGCTTGTACGAAATTCGATACGAGTAAGGAGGCTCGAAACTTCGAGCGGGCTTCCACCGCGCATCGGTCGGATCTGTGCGGATGACTTCCTCGCCGGATTTTCGAAGCAGAGCGCGCGACTCCTCGGCGCTCAAACAATCGGCAGCCTCGATGCCCCGTGCCTGCTTGACGACCGCGAGCGCGATGCCGGGAACCCACTCCTTGGCTTCGTCGCACGCCACATCATCGCCTGAAAAGAAAACCGTCGGCACACCCAACGCCCAAGCAAGCGTCGAACGCGCGCCGAACTCACCGACCGGAATGTCGTTTATCCGGTGCTCCCGAATCCTTCGGCTGCTGTAGGTGTGAGCGAGATTGCCCCGTCGCCCCTCCATCGCATGCTGCCCGATAAAAACGAGTCCATCGACGGGGACGGGATCGCTCGAGCAACGGGTGAAAAGGTCTGCGAAGCTTGGCTCACCCTCCTGCGTGTACGACTTGCAGCGCGAATCCAAGAGATCGAAATCGAGTCCACCGTAGCCATGCCCATCCCAGACAGAGATTTTCGTTTCGACACTTTGTTCACCGGCACCTTGGAATACGCCATCGATAAAGGCATTGACCTCCCCGGTTAGCAGGCGGCGGGCGTCCAGGAGTGGGGCGCCATCTTCTCGAGTCTGCCGCCACGAGGTAACGCCTGCCGCACCTTCGATGTCCGTCAATATGAAAAGATGGCGAAACGGCATGGCTCCTCTAGGACGCGGTGTCGTCGATTTCGGAAACGATCCAGCGAAACTTCCCACTTTTTGCCAGCGGGAGATCCGTGACCTGTTCGGCGATGACACGAACGCCTTCCCCCATCACCTTCGACACGGAATCTTCCAGTGACTGCAATACGTCACCGCCGATACTCTCCGTTGACGTCAACTCGAGGCGCAACTCTTGGAGTGAAGGTTGGACCACGCGGAAGCGATGGACGATGGGGAGGTTGTCGAAGAGATGCGTGAAGAAGAGGCCATGAATGACGGCACCCGTTGGGGTTCGAATGCTCGCGTGGGTCCGCCCTCCAACCGATTCGATCAACGGCAGGGTGCGACCGCAGCTGCAGTGGCGATTGCTGGGCACCACGACATCTCCGACGGAATAGCGCACGAGGGGGGAGACGAAGTCGTTGAGGTTGGTGACTACGAGTTCGGCTTCTTCTCCACGCTCGGCCGGGCGACCCTCCTTCATGTACTCGAAGATCATGTTTTCATGGAAAAGGTGCAGGCCGCCATTGGGGCACTCGAAGGCAATGATCCCAAGTTCCGTGCAACCGTATTCTGAGATGGCTTTGCAACCGAGGACCCGCTCGACCAGGCTCTTCTGCGATTCAGGAAAGGCTTCTCCGGTATAGATCGCTTTGCGAATTCCCAACCGCGTGCCATCGAGTCCCAGCTCGTCGATGAGTTCGCAGAAACGATACAAGCCCGAGGAAATAGAGCGCGTGGAGACCGGGCCGAAGCGCAAGACTCGATCGTACTCGGCGCGAACCTTCTTCTTGTCGAGGTCGTAGGTGTCAACGAGCAATATGTTCTTGCAACTCCAAGAAGCCCGCCGGCCGAGTGCCCGAAACCGCCCGACAAGAGAATCGGAGATGTCGCGAACACCACTCCAAATCATAACCTCCGGGACGCCCACATCGAGATCCCACCAGCGTCGACCTCGAGCGAGCCCTGCGAAGGTGTTGCGCGTGGTCGATCGCCGATCCAGCCGGAACAAAAAGGGCTCTCCGCTCGAACCGCTCGTCGCCCACTCATCAAACGGGCGCTGGCTTCCCGATGCAAAGAAGCGCGAGTAATCCGCCCGTAGGTCGTCCTTGCCGATGATCGGCAAGCTGCGAAGATCTCCCTCTTCTTTGAGTGTTCCGGGTTCAAAGCCGGCTTCTGCAAAAGCATCCCGGTAGAAGGGAACGTGCTTCTGGCAGTGTTCGAGCAATTTGCGCAGTTTCTCCATTCGATAGGCGTGCATCGCATCGGAGCTTTCCGTCTCGAGTGCTTCGAGTTCAGCGAGATCGGCACGGTAGTCCCATCCTCGGTAGCGTTGAACGAGATGCGCAATTTGATTTGCCAGCTGTCGGTTCACATGGGATCTCCCTGCAATAGCATGAGAGTAGGAAGTTCAAGCCGCGTTTTCGAGACCACGTCCGAGAAGTTGCGATATGTCAAGAGCGGTTCTGGGGCGCCATCACCCGGCTTTCGGGGATCTAGAACGCGCGGGATCGCTCGTGATGCTGAAAGCAGCGTTCGTTCACGAGCGAGACTCCAGCCAATGATCTTCGTGCTGCACGCAGCGACACCAACCGCGCTTGATCTCAGCCGCCACTTGCCCTTGTCGCGGCTACTTGCTCGCGGATCTGGGTAAGCAGCGACTCACGGTCGAGCCCATCCTTCTCGATGAGACCCGCGACGTCACCATTGCGACGGAGGCGATCCTCTTCGGTGACGTCCTTGGCGGTCACCACCACGATGGGGATGCTCGACTGGGAATCGCGTTTGCGCATCTCCATCACGAACTCGAAGCCGTCCATCACGGGCATCATGAGGTCGAGAAGGATCAGCGAGGGTTCCAGTTCGGAAAGCTTCGCGAGCGCTACCCGGCCGTTCTCGGCCTCGCTCACCTGCCATCCCTCGTTCTCGAGGGCGTGGCGCAGCACCTCCCGATTCTCGAGCTTGTCGTCCACGACGAACGCATGGCGCTCGGCATCCTGCATCGCATATCGTTCGAGCAACTGCACGAGCTGCGGGCGCTGCACGGGCTTGGTGAGAAACTCGGTCGCTCCCAGCGCATAACCGAGCGAGCGATCGTCGGTCATCGTCACCATGATGACCGGGATGTCTCGCGTCACCGGGTCGGCCTTGAGTTCACGCAGCACTTCCCAACCATCCATTCCCGGCATCAGCACATCAAGCGTGATGGCTGCGGGGGGCAGCGACTGGGCGAGCTTCAGCCCTTCCTGACCGCTGCTGGCCGTCACCACCTTCGTGCCGGCCTCCTGCAGCGGGCGCGCCAGCAGATCGACCGCATTCGGATCGTCGTCGGCCACCAGTACGACCAACTCCGCGCCTGGCTCCGGCGCCATGACTTGGGGGGCCTCGGCTTCGGGCTTCTCGACCACCTGGAGCGGCAGCCGAATCGTAAACGTGGAGCCCTCACCCACGACGCTATCCACGGTGATGTTGCCGCCCATCATCTGGCAGAAGCGGCGGCTGATCGGCAGGCCGAGTCCCGTGCCGCCGTAGTCGCCCGTGGTGGTTTCGTCCGCCTGTGAGAATTCGTCGAAGACATGATCGATCTTTTCGGCTGGAATCCCGATCCCCGAATCCGAGACCGACACCCGTATCCACTCGACCTCATCCACCTCTTCGCCCACCACGACCAGACCAATTTCGCCTTCACGCGTGAACTTCGCGGCATTGCTGAGCAAGTTGAACAGCGCCTGCCGCACTTTGGTGACATCGGCCCGCATTTCGCAGATGCGCTCGTCGATCTCGATCTTCAGTCGGTTTCCGTTCTTCTTCACGAGGGTGTCGATCGTGGACACCACGTCGTCCAGCATCGAGGGGACCTCGAAGGTGACCTTGTTCCGAAAAAGTAGACACCCTGCCTAAGCGGCTTCGGCCTCCTTGGCCATTGCCATTTCTTCGAACCTTGCGGGACTCATGTTTCCAATCGTCGAGTGTCTTCGGATCCGATTGTAGAAGATCTCGATGTCCTCGCTGATCGCGTCTCGCGCCGTCTTTCTCGTGAGCCACGGCCGGCAGCTTTGCGCCTCGCCCCGATGGAACCGTGGGTGGCTTGATGTCCCTCGACGGCACCTTCGACTTCTTCGACAAACCCCTTCCAGTTGACATCAACGATGATCTCCTCCTACGCATCCTTCTCAACCCGATCGGCCTGGGCGGTGTCCAGGAGGGATTCGTTCCTTCTCCTCTCGACGAGATCCTCAGCACCCAGACCATCGGCATGGAGTGGTCGACCGGCACCGTCACGGCGAGCGACGTGGTCGTGGGCGGCGTGGAGGGACTGTCGATCTCGCGAACGGGCTTCGACAACCGCGACAAGAACGGGATCGGCGCAATCCAGCTCGTGACGGCCTCGGTGATGATCATCGACGGCACGGGGATGGGCGGGGACTACTTCATCAGGGTGCCCACCTTCGCGACCCTGGACCTGGTCTTCGTGCCCGAGCCCGGCACGTGGGCGCTGCTCGCGCTGGGCCTGCTCGCGCTGTCGCGACAGACCCGGCGCTAGGCACGGCCCGCGGACGCAGGCCGGGACCGGCCCCGCTCAGATCTCGCTGGTCGACTGGAGGGGATAGGAGTTCCAACAGGGAATTCCATGTCCGATAAGGGGGTGATTTGACAAGTCCTTCTGTAGTACCCAAGTAGAAATGTCCGGTTTCTCCAAAGTAGAAATGTCCGCTTTTTCCAGTCGCCCGGGGTACCCCCGCGGGCATGGAGACAGTGAGCATGAGCTACGAGGAACTGGATCGCGTGGGCGTGATTGAGCGCG
>JAAETT010000634.1 GCA_024228115.1 bacterium | reverse complement strand
TCTGAATTCCGCGCGCGCGGGGTTCGGCTTTTCAGGGAACATCGTGCTGACTATGCGAGTGATAACGCGGCTTACAAGGCGATTGCGCCCAAGCTGGGCTGCTCGCCGGACAGCCTCCGGGTCTGGTGCCGCCAGGCCGAACGCGATGCTGATGAGCGAGCAGGCCCGACGAGCCAGGAGAAGGCGCGGATCAAGGAATTGGAGCGCGAGGTTCGCGAACTGCGCCAGGCCAATGAGATCCTGAAGAAGGCGAGCGCCTATTTTGCCCAGGCGGAGCTCGACCGCCCGTTCCGCAAATGACCGCGTTCATCGACGCGCACCGCGCCACCTTCGGGGTCGAGCCGATCTGCCGGGTTCTGCCGATCGCCCCATCGTCATATTATGCGCGGGCAGCGATTGCCCGGGACCCTGATCTGGCATCCGACAGGGCCAAAAGCGACGTGCGGGACAGCGAGGAAATCAGGCGTATCCATGCGGATAGCCGCGGTCGTTATGGGTCTCGCAAAATCTGGCATGAGCTGCGCCGCGAAGGGCGCGATATCGCTCGCTGCACGGTCGAGCGGCTGATGAAAGCGGCGAAATTACAAGGCGTTGTACGGGGTAAGAAGGTCATCACGACCAACCCGGATACGTCGCAGCCTTGCCCCGATGACAAGGTCAATCGGGCGTTCACGGCAGCACTCCCGAACCAGCTGTGGGTCTCCGACTTCACCTATGTCTCCAGCTGGCAGGGCATGGTCTACGTCGCCTTTGTCATCGACGTCTTTGCCCGCAGTATCGTCGGCTGGCGCGTCTCCACGGCCATGACAACAAGCTTCGTGCTGGACGCGTTGAACCAGGCCATATGTCAGCGTTGCCCGTCTGAGGCCAATGAGCTGATCCATCACTCGGATCGGGGCAGCCAATATCTGTCGATCAAATACACCGAGCGGTTGGCTGAAGCCGGCATCGACCCCTCGGTGGGCAGCGTCGGTGACTCATACGACAATGCCATGGCCGAAAGCACTATCGGTTTATTCAAGACCGAGGTCATCAACCTATTTGGTCCGTGGAAATCCGCCGGCCAAATTGAGTGGGAAACGCTGAAATGGGTCGATTGGTACAACAACAAGCGCTTGCATGGCGCCATCGGATATATCACACCAGCCGAAGCGGAGGAGACCTTCTATGCAGACCTGAATGCCCTTGATAAAGTCGCCTAAGTTTTGAACAAAACACCCTCCGGTAAACTCGGGGCGGTTCAAAGGAGATGCAGCGCTCTCCTCCGTGATTGATCGAGCTGCCCTTGCAATGATACCGGCCAGCCTCGCCTTTTGAGCCGCCGTAAGCAACATGGAGCT
>JAAETT010000633.1 GCA_024228115.1 bacterium | reverse complement strand
GAGATGATCGGACTTCTTGGCATGCTTGGTCATGGTGGCGGTTCCTTCTTGGTGTAGTGACCCCCTCCGTAATACACGGAGGGTGAAGGAGCCGCCGCTCTCAAACTCTCAGAAAATCAACCGGTTCTGGGACATCCCCAGGTTCTCATCTATGGCTTGGAGTCGGTCCACGAATCGCTCCACCCGCGTCTCCAGTTTGTCGAGAGACGAAACTGTCAACGTAACGTAGGCAAAAAGGTCAACGCCTAGGTCGAGCAGCCGCGCGAACAGGTCGAACTGCCTGCCGAACAACGCTTCGTCGGCTTGCGTATTGAACGCGAACGCAGGCGCGTCGATGCCCTTGAAACAGCAGACGCGGCCGTACATCTGATAAGACGCGATCCGCTCACGATCTCGATCGGAAAGAAACCTCCAGAAGTAGTCGTTGCTTAGATTGTCGTCACTCCATAAGTAGACCCGATGTTCCAAGCCACGTTCTTCGAGCGCATCCATCGTCCAGAGCACCCATTCGGGTGTCAAATCGGGCTGGCCGCCTGAGAGATCAATCATCGGCGGCGGATCCGCGAGGGCGCCATAGTAGCCAACCAGCTCATCTGCCGAACGCCATGAGGCGTGGCGCGGGTTTGCGCCGAGGAGCGAAAAGGGCACGTAGCAATACCAGCACCGCCAATTGCACGCGGCGAGCTGGAACACCTCCGCGCGGAGTTCCGCAACCGAGGAAAGGCCGAGCGCCTTTGAGGCCGGCGCAATCGGGAGCGGGTTCGGTACCCAACCGGCAGTGCTTGACCTGCGGAAGTGCCTGACTCGGCCCAGCCCTTCGCAGTTGGCGGGTTCCGAGAGGTCGGATTCCTGGGCAGTGCCGGTAAGGTCCGCAATCAGCAGTCGGCGATCATACGCGCGCAGTGCTGCCGCACGATACTTCTCTGCCAGCCTGTCCGAGTCAACGGCATTCATTGCACTTACTCTAGGTGCGGGCACCGCGGCGGATCGGCGGAACGCTCTCCCCGTGGTCGGTCAGATCGGGGAGTCTGAGGCGGAGATAGTTCACGACGAGTTCAGCTGCGTACTCGATTTGGTCATGGGTGAGGTCGTTCCCTTGCGGAATCGCATGCCAGTATTCGAGACACCGCCGGCAGCAGGTAGCCGTTGCATGTTGCGCGTAGTAAATCGGGTTCTTCCCGCCCAACGGAGTCTGCGCACCATCGCGAAACGGCTGGGCCTTGCCGATAGCGCTCCGAATTCGCTTGCGCACACGGCCCTCAATCCCTTTGTATCCCGCACGCCTTGCGTAGTTGACAGCGTGTTGGCTGAACTTGAGATGCCAGGCGTAGTGCCGGATTCTCTCGAAACGAAGAGCCTCGAAAGTATGGTCAACATCAAGAAGATCTCTCGTATGAATGCGATCCCAATCGACCAAGGCGGCACCGCACGCACGACACGGTCCATGCGCCTTTGCCTTCCGCTTCGCTTGGCGGAAGCAGTGGAGTCCGTTCTCGCAATCGACAGACTCACAAGTCACCTTGAGTTCATCAAGCTCCTTCGGTTTCTTCGGACTCATTGCACTTCCACCTCCGTTAGGCTTCGTGACAGCAGTTCGCGCTCGAGGTCGGACAACCTGTCAAAACGAGCGTTTTCGAAGAACACATTTCGCGCGATCGACCAGGGATTGGGCTCGGTCTCCTGCAGCGCGGCAGCTGTTCCCCACCAGTCGCGTTTTCCTTTCTGCGAGGAGAGGCGGTAGGCGAGATAGTTCGCGAGCGAGTCTGCTGGTACGGATTCCCGCTGAGCAACCGCGACGACGGAGCGCTTCAAAAATCGTTCGTTTCCCTTGGCATCCGCAACGCACATATGAGCCAGTTCATCGGCTCGATTGTCGAGCGCGACATCCGAGGAAAAATCGTTGGCAAAGTCTTCCTCGTCGTCCTCTCGGCGATCGAGCGGATTCAGATCGACGATGCTCCGTTCAGGCAGATCCGGCGCGACCGAAGCGTGGTAAAGCTCGTGCAACAAGTCACTCAGCCATCGAGCGAGATACGATGTGTTCTGCTCCAGCACGATGACGTTGCGTCCAGACTCTCTCCAGCAAGCACCATAGAAAGCGACCGAGTCGCGAAGTGGGAGGACGGGGACACCGAGGCTCCAAACCCATCGGAGAACCGACTCAAAGCTCAGGGCTCCGTGTGCCTCGAGCACAGCAGTCCGCACGACTTTCGGATCGTTGGGGATCGGACTCGGCTCAAGGTGCGCAGTGGCCTTGAGCGTGATCGCGGCCAGCCGATGGGCATAGGCCGCATAGGCGTGCGTCTTTCGCTCACTCGCGTTCTTGGGAAGCTTGAATCGGCCTGAACCGAGAGCAACCGATGAGTAGGTCAGGGGCTGGTCGCCGAGGAGTGTAGAGGCCGGCCAATCAAACACCCGCGCAATGATCCCGACCGCTCGAAGTACAAGCGAGCGGGTCGGCTCTCCTTCTTCTTCCTCCAATTCAGCCGTCAGAGCGGAGGGGAGCAACCGATCCAGCACGAAGTTGCGGTTGAGCCCCACACTTTCGAGCCGCTTGAAGACATCTCGAATGCTCGCGACGCGTTTCGCGAGTATCGCTTCTCCGTGAACGGTCACCCCGAGCGCCGATGCAATCTCGTCCAATCGAGCCACGTTCGCACCAGCGTAGTTTGTTACCTCATATCGCTGAATGACTTGCTTGGAGAGTCCGAGCCCGGCAGCCAGCTCTTCTTGGCTCATGCCCATCGCGATACGCGCTTGGATCAGTGCCCTTGGGAACTCCGCGATGGCCTCAATCGGAAGAGAACTTCGCTCCCCTGCCTTGAGAGATTCGTACTCCGCGATTTCTTCGCGCAGGTCACTTAGCTGGCTACGCAACGCTGCCGCTTCGATCTCAAGGAACTTGGAATGCACTCCGTGCGCGGGCTGCTTCCCAGCGAGGTCTGCCAGAGCCTTTTCGAACTGATCGGCCTGGGAGCGCGTGATCTTGTATTCGCGTTCGTTCTTGATCATGAGAACTCCTGCGTCAGGTTCAAGGAGAGAATCCCCTTCGGTTCGCCCTCGCGTGTCTGCTGAAAGAAGTCGAGGAACCTCTTTCGGTGTCGCGGCACGGCGTTCTCGCTCGCAACAAACATTTCCCCTCGGTACTTCGCCTTCTGCTGAGCCCGCTGGTTGTCGAAATTGAGGAGGACGGGGTCGAGCTTGTTCGGGTCGACTCCCATCGGGTCCCAACAGCCGTCAAAGTCCTCGGGCACGTTCTTGTCCGTCACGAAACTCCCATCGACGTAGACTCGGCCGCAGCCCGCTCTTTTCAATGCAAGCAACGCAGCTTTCAATCCAGCCAAGAGCTCGCGACGGTGGCGATTCGACCCGTACCGATGCTCGACCTCCCGCCAAGAGCATGCGTGGATGCCGGGCGGGAGCAGACCGTTTTCGTCAAAGTCGGGAATCACAATAGAGACAACAATATCGTTGTCTCTATTCATCGTCAAGGTGTGACCCGAACATGAGCCGACGGTCCGCTGAAATGGCTCTGCGGCTTCTAGCAGTCTCAGAGGCTCATTACTTGGAACTGCTCGGGGGAAAGTGCAGTTGAGCGGCAATGGGCCCCTGGACCCCCTTCCGAGTGGATAGAGGTTTCATAAGGGCCCACCTTTGCCAAAGGCTACATTGTTCGTTCCCCCAGGGGATACCGTGGGTTCATCGACATTGGGTGAACCCATTCAGCCTCGGCAACCTGGCCAAGACCCATTACACCCGGGAGTCCAGCTACATCGTCTGGGGGCTGCTGACGCTGCTCTACGGCGCCTACAACTACGCGGACCAATTCCAATGCGCTGCGCTGCTAGGCCTGGACGTCGCCCGTCACACGGCGCCGGTCTACCTGACCGAGCAGGTGCGAGAAGAGGAGCACGCGACCGAAGGTGCACCGGTCGCACCGGAATTCCTCTCGGCCACCCTGACGACGAAGGCCGTCGAGGAGATCCCGGGCCGTCAGGATCTACGTCTCGTGACCGCCGCCCTCGACGTCTACAACAACGTCAACGCCATCGGCCGCTCCGAGTACGAGCGCCAGAAGGCAAAGAAGGCGCTCGGCGGAGTCGGCGAAGACGGCCGTCTGCATATCGGCGAATACGTGCTGAAGCTGGCCGTGTTCACGGGCGACGCGACGAGCTGAGCCGCGGCTCGTCCGGAATGAAGGCCTCGCTGAAGACCCGTTCTAG
>JAAETT010000632.1 GCA_024228115.1 bacterium | reverse complement strand
TGCTAGTATATGCTAGTATTCACAATGCTAGTATATGCTAGTATTCACAAAACCCATTGCATTATGCTAGTATATGCTGGTATCAGCAAAACCCATGACACTATGCTAGTATCAGCAAAACCCATAGCATTATGCTAGTACATGCTATGCTAGTATTCACAAAACCCACAGCAATATGCTAGTATATGCTAGTATTCACAAAACCCATAGCATTATGCTAGTATATGCTAGTATTCACAAAACCCATAGCATTATGCTAGTATATGCTAGTACCAGCAAAACCCATAACACTATGCTAGTATCAGCAAAATCCATAGCATTATGCTAGTATATGCTATATAGTATTCACAAAACCCATAGCATTATGCAAGTATATGCTGGTATTCACAAAGCCCATAGCATTATGCTAGTATATGCTAGTATCAGCAAAACCCATAGCATTATGCTAGTATGTGCTAGTATTCACAAAACCCACACAAAACCCACATTTGTAAATTTCAGTTAAATCAGACAACATTTTACAATATGCAAATTTCTACAGTAACCTACAGTAACCAAACAGTGTCAGAGTAAAATGGTAGTCAGATTTGAACTCAGCATACTCAGAAACCTAGGTTTTGTAAATTTCAGCTAAATCAGACAACATTTTACAATATGCAAATTTCTACAGTAACCTACAGTAACCAAACAGTGTCAGAGTAAAATAGTAGTCAGATTTGAACTCAGCATACTCAGAAACCTAGGTTTTGTAAATTTCAGCTAAATCAGACAACATTTTACAATATGCAAATTTCTACAGTAACCTACAGTAACCAAACAGTGTCA
>JAAETT010000631.1 GCA_024228115.1 bacterium | reverse complement strand
GTGGGTGTGTATGTGGAAAAGAAAAAAAAGGAGGGTAGAATTTTTTTATGAAATAAATTGGGGGAGCCCACACCCCCCCCAAAAAAAAGGCGTGCGAAAATTTTTTTTGCCTACTGCACCCCCCAAACACTATGAGCACCCCCATATAACCCCCTCCCAAGGCTCCCTACTCAATTTAACTGACAATTGCCTTTTGCATATTTCACACAGCAGCTGATGTGAGCAGCCTGACATGCACTGCAGTGGGATTATTCTGTTGCTCTGCTGGTGCTGCTATTACATCGTCTGCTAACTAGCATATTTACATGGGTGGAGGGATTTGATTCATTCTGTCCTGCTGGGCTGGGACAGGGTTCACCCTCAGAAAGGACACTACAAATCACAGCACAGCACCTACAGCACATTACAAATCACACAATAAATGACAACAGTAATTCCATAATTCCAATGCACAAGTATGTAGGAGAATGGGAAATGGAATGAATTTTCACACACACACTGTGGGTTTGGTTAGTGGTTGGCCTG
>JAAETT010000630.1 GCA_024228115.1 bacterium | reverse complement strand
TGATCCTCGGGAAGCCAATCCCGAAGCGAGGGCGGCAGGAGAAGCGACTGGTCCGGCTCGTAGCGTCGAAAGTCTCGCGGCATGGCTCACTCTAGCGAGACTCACCCCTCAATGGCCCTCTGCCGCGCAGACTCCTAGGCGAAACAAAGCGGGACCCATCCGGAAAGCCCACCAGCCACGCAGGCACGAGCCGTGACATCACAGCAGGGCGAAGGGTGGCGGAAGCACTGCACGCCAGCGAGGGCAGGCTCAAGGCCATTCTGGCGGCGCTCGAACTGGACAAGGTCGTAGCCGTCGATCGCGACGGCACCGTGGTGTCGATCCTCGGAGAATCGGGAAAGACCGGACGTTATGGTGTAACAGCGGAGGATATACCCGGTCGAAGCATTCACGATTTCGTGCCTGGAGACGGAGGCGACCGCATCCTCGAGGCGACCGAGCGCACCTACCAGACCGGAATGGGCGAGGAACTCGAAGTAGACGTCGACCTCCCCAACGGCAGTTTCGCCTTCGATGTCTCTCTGCGCGCCCTTCTCACGAGCTCTGGAGAGGTGGAATCGGCGCTCGCCATCGTGCGAGATGTGACCCAGCGGAAGACGATCGAGCGGGCCCTCCAGCAGGCCCAGAAACTCGAGAGCCTCGGCGTTCTTGCGGGAGGCATCGCACACGATTTCAACAACCTACTGGTCGGGATCCTCGGGAACTCGGACACCGCGCTTCAGGAAATCCCGGTGGATTCGCCGGCGCGAAGGCGGATTGAGGATGTGCGCCAGGCCAGCGAACGCGCGGCAGACCTGACGCAGCAACTGCTCGCGTACGCGGGCAAGGCCGAGGTCTCGTTCGGGTCCGTCGATCTGGCCGCTCTCGTTTCCGAAATGATGGAACTCCTCCGCACGAGCGTTTCCGGCAAGGCGAGGCTCGAGGTCGAGCACGACAGCGAAACCGTATGGGTCCATGCCGACGCGACGCAGATCCGCCAGGTGGTGATGAACTTCATCACCAACGCCTCTGAGGCACTCCAGGAGGAAGCCGGTCGGGTGCGCGTTCGAACCGGCATCGTCCACGCAGACCGTACCTTCATCGAGAGCTGTCAAATCCGAGACGATCTCTCCGATGGCGACTTCGCGCTGCTCGAGGTCTCGGACGACGGATGCGGGATGGATTCCGAAACCACCGCACGTATTTTCGATCCGTTCTTCACGACCAAATTCCAGGGCCGCGGCCTTGGCCTGGCCTCCACGCTCGGAATCATCTTGAGTCATCGGGGCGCAATCCGGGTCGAGAGCCAACCTGGCGATGGGACCACGCTCCAGGTGCTGCTGCCTCTCGCCACTGCCCCGAAACCAGATGAGAGTGTCCATCGATCGCGGGATGTACCCAGCAGCGCAACGATCCTCGTCGTGGATGACGAAGACATGGTGCGGGTTGCCGCGGCCCGCATGCTCAACGCACTGGGTTATCGGACCATCGAAGTGTCGAGCGGGTCCGAAGCCGTCGATGCCACCAAAGCGCACGATGAAGGCATCGCGGCCGTCCTTCTCGACCTCACGATGCCGGAAATGGACGGTGAGCAGACCCTCGACGCCCTGAGAGCCCTTCGCTCCACCCTTCCTGTGGTGTTCATGAGCGGCCACAGCGACGCGGAACTGGCGGATCGCATCCGCGGCACGCGCTTCACCACCTACGTCCGAAAACCCTTCCGGCTCGAAGCGCTGGGCCATGCCATCGAGTCCGTGCTGGCGGGAAGCAACAAAGCCGAATAGCGGGAGCCCGGGTCGCGCCTAGCGGCGTTTCTTGCTCTTCGCAGGGAATCGCTTCCCTGCCCGGGGGCCCGAGCGATCCCTGGCAGCAGCGGAGCCCTTGAAACCGGAACGACCCCGAGGGCCAGACGAAGCATCCACACGCACGATGCGAAGCTTCGGATCTCGCGCATCCGGCCTTCGCACGAGCTTCTCGAAACGATCCGCCGAACCGGCATCGACATCGAAGCTTGATTCGGTCGGACCGATCTCGATGGCGCCGATCAGGTGACCACGGATCTGCCCGCGCCGGCAGACGTGCCCGAGCAGGCGGTTGACCGCCGCCCCGCCGTTCTCTCCCCAGTTGATCGAGAACCGCACGAAGCCCGATGCTGCCGCTCGTGCTGCCGGACCCTCGTCCGCCGCCGGGGTGCGAATTCCCATCGGTTGACGTGCCGGGGTCGGCTGGGCCAACTCGAGAAGCAGGGCCACGACGGCGGCCGGATCGCGGCCGTCCAACAGCCCCTTCGCGTAGTCGATCTGTTGCTGGCTCGGCGCTTCTTCAGCGGACAGGCGCTCGTGGATCTGACGCCGATACTGCTTGCGAAGCTGCTTCCTCACCTTGGCCGCGTTCGGGGCCGGCTTCCACTCGATCTCGATACGGGCCATCGCCAACAGGCGCGCCACACTTCGGCGTGAACGCGGCGTGGCGAGCAGCACGCTGCAGCCCGGGCGTCCCGCCCGGCCCGTACGGCCGCTTCGATGGACGTAGGTGTCGGCATCTCCGGGCGGATCGACGTGGATGACGAGCTCGATATCGGGAACATCGATGCCGCGGGCCGCCACATCGGTCGAAACCAACGTTCGCATCGTGCCATCGCGGAATGCGTTCAGCGTGCGGGTGCGCTGGGCCTGGGGGAGCTCCCCGCTGAAGGCCTGCACCGGAAATCCGTCGCCCGAGAGTTTCTCTGCGAGTCTTGCGGTATCGACCCGGCGCTCAACGAAGATCAGGCAGCGTGCGCCCTCGTTCAAGAGCAGCAGGTTCACGATCGCCGCATAGCATTCACGCTGATCCACCACGTGGGCGATGTGTTGGATATCCAGGTTGGCATCGCCCAGCCGCGTTCCCTCGATATGCAGCGCGTCCTGTTGGAAGCGGTTGGCGAGCTTGCGCACGGCAGCCGGGAAGGTCGCCGAAATGAGATGGGTGCGGCGCTCGCTCGGCATCTTCTCGAGGATCGCTTCGAGTTCCTCGCGAAAGCCCATATCGAGCATGCGATCCGACTCATCGAGAACCACGTGCTCGATCGCATCGGCAACGAACGCGCCCGCCTGCAGATGATCGAGCGTCCGCCCGGGCGTGCCTACGATGATCTGGGGGCGACGGGAAAGCGCGCGGCGTTCCAGCCCGAGTGAGGTCCCGCCCATCACCACTTCGATCCCGAGGCCGCGCACGGAAGCGAAGAGCCAGCGCAATTCGTCGCGCACCTGCATGGCAAGCTCGCGGGTCGGCACCAGCATCAGCACGCTCGGACCGGGGAGATCATTCCGAGCGCTCTCACCATCCTCTGCCAGGTGGCGAGCCAGGGCCAGGCCCATCGCCACCGTCTTGCCCGAACCCGTCTGGGATGAAATCCGCAGATCCCTCCCCTCGGACTCCGCCCCGAGGACGGCGCGCTGCACGGAGGTCAGATCCTCGAAACCGCGCCGTCGCATGGCTTCCGCCAGCGGACGGGAAATCCCAGCCAGGCGATCGCCACCTTCATCGGTATCGGGCACGATGCCTTCGAGCACCGGAGTCTCTACAAGTTCGGTCATGGCGGTCATGGTTCCTGGGGCGGTAGGCGTGCGCAGCAGTCCCACTACGGCACTGGATTCACTCGGCTCCGTTGCTGGCTGCACGAGCGGAGGGGGTGGAGACGAGGCCGAGGAGCCTCGCGATCCCGGCCGGTAGGATCGGCAGTCCCGGCCGATCCCGCAACCCCCTGAAAATCAAGGGGTTGAGTACACCACCGACCGCCTTTCCCATCCCAAGCCGATCCGCCCCGGGGGGCACTCATCCCAGCCCGTCCGGGCGTGGAACCTCATTGCGTTCTAGACGATTCGGTCGTCCATGTCGATCTCGAGCCTCAACGAGGTCGCTTCGCTTCTCCTGGCGGATCGCGGGGCGGGGGGCGGCCATCGCGGAATGGCTCGGCCGGGGCCTGGGAGGCCGCTTTCGACTTGGACGCGGGTTCGCTTACGCGGCTATCGCCGCTAGCGAACGAGCACCCGATCACCCTACGAGATGCCTGCGCTTTATTTCCGCGCTGACCGCCCCCCGCCCCGCGATCGGCCGTGCTGGTAACTGGAACCGGTTCGCCGGGGCTGGGCGCAGGTCGGGCGGAAATAAAGCGCAGGCATAGGTGCCGTTCAGCGTGCGCGTAGGTTGCCCGCGGCGAAAGCCGCGAAGGGCAACTCCCTGTCCACCTCTCTACGCGGCCACCCGATCCCCAGCCGAGCCATTCCGCCCGGCCTGTGCCCAGCCCCGGCGACTCCCGTTCACGAACAAGAAGCGGAGCGGCCCCGTGACTTGGGTGAAGTGGGGGAGGACGCGCTGGGGCTGGTCTCTAGGCGCTGGGGGGCACGACGGAGGGGCCTGCTGCCGTGCGCCATTCGGGGTCCGTCACTCCTTTGTGGCGGGCCATCATTCGTGCGCGGTAGTCTTGCATCAGGCTGCGCGAGAGGTTCGGATCGACGTAGGTGATGTCCTCGTTGCGCGCGACGCCGAACTCGGGATTGCGTGCCATCGCCTGGTCGTAGCCTGTTGTGCCCTTGCACGGCTGGTAGTAGCTGACCCACACGCCCTTGTGCAGGCGCGGTTTCAGCCGCTCGATGAAGCACAGGGTCTTCTCCATCGTCTCGACCGTCTCCCCGGGGTAACCCATCAGGAAGAGCGGATAGACGCGCAAGCCCTCGTCGAGCAGATCGCTGATGTTGTTGAATGCCTTCTCCGCACTGAATCTCTTGCCGAGACGTTGGATCATCTCGTCGTCGCCGGATTCGACACCGATCTGGATCTCGAGCGGATCGAAGAGCTTCATCGCATCGATCGTCTCATCGTTGATGTAGTTGATATGGCAGAAGAACTTGCAACGCCCCTTGATGGAGAGCCCGCGCGCCTCCAGCAACTGGTGGATCTCGACCATCCGGTCGGGCCGCAACGTGAAGATGTCATCCTGGAACCAGATCTCCGGACAGCCCTGGCCGAGCAGCAGCTCGATGTTGTCCACCGTCCGCTGCGACGAGAAGAACTTCACCTTGCGTTCGGTGTTGTGGCAGAAGTGACAGTTGAAAGGACAGCCACGGGTGCTCATCACCTCTGGGCGAGCTCGGTAGATGAGCTTCTGGGTCTCCGGATCCCAACCCATGAACGTCTGGAGATCGCGCAGATCCCAGCCCGGGTACCGATCGAAATCGACGATCGGACGATCTGGCACGAAGTAGGGCTCGCCCTGACCGTGGCAGACATCGATCCCCTGTTCGCGGATCGCCCGGCGCTCGTCCTCGGTCAACGTATCGACCCATTTTCCGCCTACGACGATTCGAGCTCCGCCGTATTTCTGTTTCAGGAAGAGCAGGTCGTCGATCGGATCGTCGGACGCCGTATGTTGCAGGATGGAAAGCCCCACGACGTCGTAGGAGCGATCGGGGAGGTCTTCCCAGTAGTAGGCCTCGACGTGCCGGCCAGAGTAGCGCCGGATGTGAGGCGCCAGATCGAGGATCGCGAGGGGATTGCGGGTCTCTCCCTCCACACGTCGGGTGGTGAGGAGCACGCGCTGGGCATCTTCCGGACACGTCGCCCGCAGCGGGCCCGCCTCCCTGGGTCGCGCGGGATGAACGAGGTCAGACATGGCACTCCCTCCAGAGTTCCGTTCTCATCGGAAACCTGAAAGGGAGCTTGAACGCGGGCGTGTGCGCTTCGGATCGAAGCCCCCCGGCCTGCGCAAAGGCCGGGGAGCTCGAATGGCTGGCTTGCTGGGCTTGGCCAGCTCAGGCGAGGTTCGAGAGATCCTCGCGCAGCACCGACAGTTCGCTCTGGGCCTCTTGAATGCAGGCCGTGCCTTCGGCGAAGATCTTCTGCCCCTCCGCAGCGCCGTAGGCCTCGGCAAGGAGCTCCGGCAGCGGGGCCTGGCTGTCCAGCTGCGCCGGATCGGTCACGCCCTGCACGACGGTGTAGGTACCGAGCTCGCCGACGGCGGGCGTCAGCACGTTGTAGCGCCGCTCCTCGTCCACCTTGGCCGCCGCCTCGATGACCTTGCGGATGATCTCCTCGCATCCAAGCCCGCCGCTGGGCGTGGGGCGAAGCCGGGTCACCATCAGGAGCGGAGGCGGGCTGTCGAGTTGGACGACCTGTCCACTCAGATCTTCTCGGGGGCTGAGCACCATGTAACTCGTGCTCGTGACGGCCTCACCGAGGGATTCGAGGATCGCGTTGCCATCACCCTCGCCATATAGGCGGCGGATCATCGCATCGGCTTCCTCCCGACCAGCCAGCGCCGCGAAGCCATCCACTCCGCTGACGAAGCCGATGATGCGGCCCTCGCTGCCCGTGGAGACCCGGGTGCTCCAGTTGAAGGTATTGCCATCCTCGCGGGCCCGTTGTGCGACGAAGCGGATCAACCTCTCGTGCTGGGCCGCCAGTCGGCCGGAAACGTTCTGACGCAGGACTGTGATCAAAGGCATGGTGATTCCTCACTCTCTCGATCGTTGGGGGTTCGATGCGAAAGGCCCGGTCGTCGGGGAGGAAGGGCTCAGCGGGTGGCTTGGGGTCGCGAGCGTGGGACGGAGGTGCTTCTGCAGGGAGGCACAACGGACCTTCCCCGTCCTTATACACCCGGCGACCCAGCGTGGATAGAACGAATTCAGCCGGCTCCAGCCCCGGCGAAGGCACCCCTACGCCTGGCCGGCCGGCAGCTTACGCGTCGGGGACGGCCACGCCGTCCCCGACGCGCAGCGAGGCTAGGGGCTGACGAAGAGGCTCGTGCTGACGACCGTGCGAATCGCGTCGAGGCCGGCGAGAAGCTTCTGGCCCTCGGCATCCGCCTGGAGCTTTGCGGTGTTCTCCGCATAGGCCACCAGATTCGGGTGGACGATCCCCACAGCCACCGTTCCCGTCGCTTCCCCGGCAAGCGTCGCCTGCCAGACGCGCATGCTGCCCGACGAGCCAACCCGCTTCTGCACCTGCTTCAGGGCGGCGACACGCTCGAGGTAGGTCGCGAGCTGGCCCGGCTTGACGCGGACCAGCACTCCTTGGAGCACCGCACCGCTTTCGGCTGCAGCGGGCAGACCTCCTCCATCCTGACTCACGATCAGCCCGTTGCTGACCACGGTTCGGATGTCGTCGAGTCCCGCGAAGATCTTCTGCCACTCCGGGTCGGCCGCCATCTTCGTGGTCGTCTCTGCGTAGGCTGCCAGACTCGAATGTCCAACGGTCACGAGTGTGTTGCCCGTAGCCGTACCAGCCACAGTCGCATTCCAGACCTGCACTTTTCCGCCGCTCCCAACTCGATCCATCGTCCCCTGAAGCGCAGCGACCCGCTCCAGATATGTGGACATCTGCCCTGGATTCACCCGCACGGTGACGCTTTGAAGGACCGCCTGTGCCCAGGCTCCGGTCGAGACAACAAGACCGAAACTGATTCCGAGACCTAACAAAACGATTCGTCGAACTACCATATTGACTCCTTCCTGCCCCCCACCAAGAAGGTGTAGCACCTGGCCTCAGCGATTGGGTCTTGAAGCCTCAAATAACAAGCGACTCGGAACAGAGGCTGCTCCCAGATCGTTGCGGGAATGCGACAGCCAACGTCGACGCAGACGCAACACCCCCTTCACCAGGCCTCTGGCGAGGTGCGCTCAACGATGGTGCGGCAATCTTGCTAGTCCGAGAAGAAATTCCCTCCCGAACCGCGAGAATCAGTCGGTGCTGCGATAGATCGCACCCGAGTCGCATGATGCGGCGGCGTTCAGCTGAGCGGCCGACTTCGCAGCATCCTCGGACGTGTACCACCAGTCCCATGCCGCGGCGTGCGACTGGAGCGTGGACGAGCCGCCCTCCAGAAAGAACTCATCGGCACCCAGGTCATTGTCTGCATGGGGTACGAGCAGACGGATCCGATAGTCAATGCCATTCGCCTTCGCGAGCACTCGCCAATCATCCACCCAGGCTTGCGCGTCAGCGATCGTCTTGCCCTCGGCGATCTTGCACTTGGAGTAGTGCATCACTTCGGCAGACGCCTGAGCCGCCGTCCAGACCAGGCACAGGAACAACAAAGCAGAGAGTCGCTTCACGGGAGTTCTCCTTGTTGGGGGTGGCCTTGCCGGCCAAGCCACGGCGGCATGGTCAATCACACTGCGAGGAGAAGCAAGACGAATCGGCGATGGGATCCGCTCTCCGCGGGAACTGCGCGCGGATCGTTTCAAGCCGCGTGAAGAGATCGCACAACGAGGGGGCCAACGGATGGGGACGACCCTACGCCCTCCAGAAGGAAGACGAGAAATGAAGTGCGCCCAGTACGGCCCAGCCATGCGGCCTTCGATACAGTTCATGGGTACCGAGAGCGCACAATTCCGTGGGACCAACCGGGGCAATCCCCACGGCCTCGAAGATCCCGTGGCACCCGCGGGTAACGACGATTGCCGCCGGCTCGGCGAACATACCGTGAGAGGGGCCTGCAGAGGGCCGACGATGGGAACCGGAGCATGCCCGAAACCATGTCCTTGAACTACGACGAAGCAGTCTTCGAAGAGATGGCCGCGATCAAGGACGAAGCCGCGGCGAAAACGGGGTGCACCGATTTCGGCGATCCGTCTTTCGAGGGGCCGCTCCTGGCGTGGGTCCACGACCTGGGGAATCCGAAGATCAACGACTTCGGACGCAAGTTTCTACGCCGGCTTGCGGTCCGGGATCTGTGCCGGCGCCTCGATGTTCTGGCCTATCTGAAGGAGCATCCCGAAATCCTGGACGTTGAGGTTCCCCCGATCGTCTTCATCACGGGGGCTGCCCGCACGGGCTCGACCCTGTTGCACAACCTGATGGCGACGCATCCCGATTGCCGACCTCTCCTGCGCTGGGAACTCATGGATCCGCTGCCGCCTCCGCAACGGGAGACCTACGCAACGGACCCACGTATCGCAAAGTTGCAGGCGTCCATCGAGCCACTGCGTGGCTCGCGCCTGGAGAAGATGCATTGGGTCGACGCCGATGAGCCAGACGAGAACACCTGGGGCTTCCTCGATTGCACGGGAATGCTAGGGCGCGGCGTCACGCCCCTGATGAAGACCTGGACCCGGTGGATGGAAGAGAACGACCTCAGCCCAACCTATCGTGATTTCCGCAAGCTGGTTCAGCTGCTCATCTGGAAATGCCCACCCCCACCGGGTGGTCATCTCGTGTTGAAATGCGTCATGACCACGATGAAGGTCGCGCAATTCGCCGACGTATTCCCCGAGGCTCGCTTCGTCCTCGCGCACCGCGACCCTTATCGCTCGTTGGTGTCGAGCTGCGCGACAGGGGAAGCCATCTGCCAGGCATTTGTCGCCGATGGGCCCGGCCCGCTACACGAGGACGGACTGCGCGATCAGCAGGCATTTGGCTCTCAGAAAATGGCGCTGCAGGCGCTCGTAGAGTTGGCCAGGTTCGAACCCGCGCGGGTCGTAAATGTGCGATATGCGGACTTGATGGCCAGCGCGGTTGAATCAACGCGTTCGACCTACGAGCGACTGGGAATGGATGCACCGGAAGGCCTGGAAGAACGCATCATCGGCTTCCTCGAGAAGCAACGCGGTGGAAAACGCGCGGCCCCTCCCAGCAGGATCGAGACATTCGGCTACGAGGCGGACGCCGTATGGTGTGATCCCACAGTGGCCAAATACTGCGAGACGTTCGGTGTAAAGCCGGAGAGATCCCGTAAGGTCGACACCCTCACGGGATCGTGACCCGAGCAGGAGACATCTGATGAAGACACACCAGACGCGTGAAACCCGCGACGCCATGCAGACAGCCGTTTGCGATCGCCTGGGTATCCCGCACCCCATATTCGGTTTCTCCCACAGCATGGAAGTCACGGCCGCCATCACGAACGCAGGTGGCTTCGGTGTCTACGGTGCGACACGGGACATGCCGGATGTCATCTCCACACGTCTGGCGGAGATCCGATCCATGGTGGGCGATCGGCCTTTTGGAGTCGATCTCCTACTGCCGCTCGGCATGGCGGACAAGAACGACTGGGCCGCAGCCGAGGCCAAGATCCCCGAAGCCCAGAAGGCCTTCGTCAGGCACCTCAAGCAGAAGTACGAGGTGCCGGATCCAACCGGGAAATCCTTCTTCTCCTCAGTCGTCCGTTCGAACGAACTCTTCGAAGCCCAGGCAGATGCCGTGTTGAAATCCGACGTCAACCTGTTCGCGAGCGCGATCGGCACACCCCCGCATCTCATCGAGCGTGCCAAGGAGGGCGGGAAGATCACGCTCTCTCTCGTCGGCGCCCCCAAACACGTTGCCTATGCAAAGGCAGCCGGTGTCGATCTGATCGTCGCTCAGGGATACGATGCCGGCGGTCATACCGGCCCGATCGGCACCATGTCGTTGGTGCCGCAGATCGTGGACGCGGCGGAAGGAATCCCCGTGCTCGCTGCCGGCGGAATAGCCGACGGACGGCAGGTGGCCGCGTCGCTCGCGATGGGCGCCCAGGGCGTCTGGCTCGGCACGGTGTGGCTCACGACCGAGGAGCACCACCTGAACAGGCATATCCTGGAGAAACTCCTGAAGGCCGGGAGCGCAGATACGGTGCTGACCCGCAGCCACAGCGGAAAGACATGCCGTGTGGTGCGGACCGCCTGGACCGACGAATGGGAAGCCGAGGGTGCGCCTAAGCCGCTCAAGATGCCCTATCAACAGGTTCTCATCGGCGAGCTGCTGACCGGCGTGATGGAGCATGAAATCGAGCCGTTGATGTATGAGGGAGCGGGCCAGGGCGTGGCGTGGTGTAACGACATATCGACCGTCGGGCAGGTCGTCGAGCGCCTCGTGGCCGAGACGCAGGAAGCGCTGGCTGCATTGCGGTAGTGCCCGTCGATGACGGCGGATCCGAATCCCAAGGCCACCGCTGCGGGAAATGCATCTGCATGTCACACTCTCGGGGATTCGTGGGCCCACGTCGGCGTGCCAGATGGCGCACTCTGATCAGCCACGGCCGGCCGGGGACGCGTGCAGCTCGAGATCGACGTTCAGCTTTGTCACCATTTCCGCGCCATGGGCGTGAAGCCGATCGAGCACGACGGTGAGCCCGCGTGAGCCTCGAAGCCTTCGACCACGAGGAGCCGCAGAGCGCATGAAATGGCCGGCAAGCCTGGTTGCCCTCGTCGACTACGGAATCATCGACGAAGTGTTGCGACCCTTGATGAGCGGAAAGGAGGCCCAGGTCTACCTCGTGCGTTGCGGGGCCGAGGAGCGTGTGGCCAAGGTCTACAAGGAGGCCGAGGGTCGGAGCTTCCGCCAACGCGCCGACTACACCGAAGGCCGCCGAACCCGGAATACCCGCGACCAACGGGCCGTCGACAAGCGCACCCGCCACGGGCGCGCCCAGGACGAAGAGGCCTGGCGCGGGACCGAGGTCGACCGGATCCGCCGTTTGCGCGGGGCCGGCGTGCGGGTGCCAGAGCCCCACGAGTTCGTCGATGGTGTGCTCGTGATGGAACTGGTCAAGGATACGGAGGGCCATCCCGCACCGCGGCTGGGCGATCTCAGCTTCAGTGCCACCGAAGCCGGTGCGATCTACGACACACTCATTCACGAAACCATTCGAATGCTTGCGGCCGACATCGTCCACGGCGACCTCTCGGAATTCAACGTCTTGATGGGAGCCGATGGGCCGGTCGTCATCGATTTCCCCCAGGCCGTCGATCCTGCGAGCAATCGCAATGCGCGGACCCTGTTGCTTCGAGATGTGAACAACCTTCACCGCTTCCTTTCGAAGTTCGCCCCGGGGCGCAAGATCCGCCGCCTGGGGGAAGAGATGTGGAAGCTCTACGAGGAGGGAAAGCTGAAGCCCGACAGCGTCCTGCGCGGCACCTACCGGGCGGCCTCGGGCCCCGCCAAAACGGGTGCCGTGTTGGCATTGATCGAAGATGCCAAGCGGGACGCGCTTCGAGAACGAAACCCAAGCAGGGACGAGGACGCGGAATTCGAGGATGAACGTTCCAAGTATGCGGACTCGGGAACCAGCGACACGAAGAGGCGCCGCGGCACACCCGACGAAGGTGGATCGGCCCGCCGGCGAGTCGTTGATTTCACGAAGGGCGGTAGCGGCGCGGGTGCTCGAACGCAGCGTCCACGATCCGGTGCGCGCACCAACAAAGGGGGCGACCGGCGAACGGAGCGCTCAACCAAGCAGGAGGCGGATCGCGCCGGCCAGCCGAAGCGGGGGCGCTCGCGGGGTGGGCGCAGACGCACTCGAAGCCGCGGCGAAACCAACGAAGATCGCAGCGAGGAGACTCGGAGCCGCGGGGACTCCGCCGCAGCATCCCGACCCCAGGGACGTCCCAAGGCAAAGGCCGCAACCACCTCGACCGAGCCCACGCGAGGGAGAAGGCGAACCCGCCGTGCGCGGAAGCCCGCCAACGAGGGGCGGGCCGCCTCTCCCGAGAAAGCGCGAACACCCAACAAGCTCCGAACCGAATCAGATGGCTCCCGGGGTCGGCACCGGGAGCGAGACGATGGCCGCAAGTCGAAGCCCGAAGGCGAATCCAACGCACCGCGCAAACGTTCCAGGCGAAGGAGGCGACGGCGCCCGAGCGGGGGAGGCTCGAAACCGACAGGAGACTGATCCGGCAGCCGGTTCGTAGGAAGGGACGCCGGGCGTGAACGCGATGATCAGAGCTCGGCGATGAGTCGCAGGGCGTCCGTGTTGGTGAAGATCCCGACCAGTACACCGCCGTCTGTCACCAGCGCGCTGCCGACCTTGCGATCGATCATCGCCTTCGCCACCTCGACAATCGGCATCATGGGATCGACCGTCAGGAGATCCCGCTTGCACACGTCGCCAGCGACAGGTTTCTCGGCAGAGGCCTGCTCCCCGACCGCAAGCTCGTGAAGATCTTCCCGCGAGAGAATTCCATACAAGTGCGCGCCATCCATGACGGGTATGTGGTGGCAATGCTGCTCCCGCATCTTCTCCACGACTTCAGCGAGCGGTTCGTGACGGTCCGCCTCAGCGGGGAGATGACTCATGCATTCTCGAACCGGCATCGTCTTTCGCATGGTTGGCCTCCGCTGCCGTGCCTTGCAGGGGCACGGAGATCGTTCGATCGAAGCGCCGGCGCCGCCGGCAGCGCGATGTCAAGGAGAGGGCGGTCACGCCCAACCCCATCAACGGCAGTGTGCCCGGCTCCGGAATGACGTTGGCCATCATCAGTGGGTCGTTCACGATGTAGCCGTCGAGCCCGATATCGATGGCGGTCTGCATTCGCTCGGGGGTATCGGGGATCGCATCGAAGTTCCACGCAAACGCGAGCAGCCCACGGGCCTGGGTGGCCGCTGCTAGGCCCGGAGCAGAGAATATGTAGTTCTCGAAGACCACCGAGATCCCATCGACGCCGAGGGCCACCATGTCATCCAGGAAGGCATCCATGGCGCCAGCCCAGACGCTGGCGGCCTGGGTCCATAGGATCTTGGCCGTAGGCAAATGGGACTGGATGTCCGCCACCTGGGCCGCGTTCCAGGCCGTCGTCCAGATCTGGTCGAGCGGGAAGGCCGTGGTCGCAACCGCCGCTGCGATCTCCGCCCCGAAGAGCAGTGAACTCTTCTGATCGAGAAGCAACGATCCAACTCCCTTGGCCTCCAACAAGACCTCCTCGAGAGTGGGGATCAGCTCGCCGGCAAACGCAGATCCGAACCGCGCGGGATAGCCGGCGTCGAGCCCCCTCAATTGGCTGAGGGTGAGACTGTCCACCCGATCATTCGTGAGGGAATCGGTGGTGCGGCCCACGGTATCGTCGTGGATGACCACGACGTGGCCGTCCGAGCTCTTCTGCAGATCGAGCTCCACCATCCCAGCGCCCACCTCGAAAGCCCTCCGCTCTGCGATCAGGGTGTTCTCGGGCGTGGCGGCGGCATATCCCCGGTGGCCAACGATCATGGGCGTAGCCCAGCCCGATACGGCCGGCAGGAAAACGGCGACGACAACAACAAGAACTCTCAGCATGGCGACTCTCCCGGGTAGGCCAATGATCCCACATTCAGGCACCGATTGCGTACCCGGCCACACCTCGTGGGATGGGGTCGTGGGCGCGCCATTGTGCCAGAACGCCTCACCTTGCGACCGGCGAGATCGACTGCGCGGCCGCACCCACACAGACCCACGCCATGCTGCCGTGAGCGGACGAGAAGGCGGTACCCTCGAGGACCCATCCAACGATGATCCGCCTCCGCGATCTCATCGTCCGGGTTCCTTCCAAGAGGGGAACGCAAGATGACGACGAAGCTTCCGGACTACATGCCCATCGTCGACGAGCGGGTCGCGCGCGACGGGCTGCCCGGAGTCTACGTGGAACGGGAAATCACCTCTCCAGTCGATCTCTGTGACAGGCGCGGCAGCATGAATCCCGAAGCCACCGGTTGGGCGCGTCAGCCACTGATTCGAGCCAACTTGTCGGGACACTTCCTGCGCAAGAAACGCTGGAACTTCTGGAATTGGATCGATCCCGACTTCGTCTTCTCCGTGACGATGGCGGAACTCGACTATGCGTCACTCTGTGGAGCCTTCTTCATCGACTTCAAATCCGGGGCGATCTCGAGCGGAACGTGGCTCGGGCGGCCCGGTCGCTTCGACATGCCAGAGCATGAACCTCACTCGATCGGCTACCAGTCGCGGGCATTCGACTACCAGAATGTCGTCGATGGCCCGACCCGTCGTGTCCGGCTCCGGGCTGAGCCCCAGAAAGGTGAAAGGCTCGAAGCAGAACTTACGACCGAGACACCGGAAGGCCACGAGAGCTTGAATGTCGTCGTTCCGTGGTCGAGCAGCCGCTTCCAGCTGAACTCGAAGCACAACACGCTACCGACCTCGGGACACATCCGCGTCGGCGAGCAGACCTACGAGCTGAACCCGCAGCGCTGCCACGCCGTGCAGGATTGGGGCCGTGGCGTATGGCCGCGGCACGCGTTCTGGAACTGGGGAGTCTGCACCGGCGTACAGGACGGCCGCCTTGTCGGTGTGAACGTGGGCGCAAAGTGGACCGGTGGTACCGGTGCCAACGAGAACGGGATCTTCCTGGACGGCCGGCTTCACAAGGTCATGGAAGATCTTCGCTGGGAGTATGATCCCGCCGACGACGCCAGCAGCTGGCGCGTGCGCAGCGAGCACTCGGACGCAATCGATCTCACCCTCTCGCCGCTCTTTCCGCATCGCTCCAGCACGAACGCCGGGATCATCTCGACGGCAGGAATCTGCAGCTTCGGAACCTGGACGGGCCGCATCTGCGCAGGCGGTGAGAAGATCGAGATCGCCGGCCTGCCGGGCTGGGCCGAGGAGTTCGCCCATCGCTGGTAGACGATCCGTCGGGAGAAACGGGCTCGGCCAACGAATCCGTGTCCTCCCGGGCCGGAGTTTCGGTGGTTCCAGGATCAATCGGTGTATAATGAACGCCGTGAATTCAATGACATCAGATGAGCGGGCGTGCTTGTCCTCGAACCGCTCATGACTGAACCGCAACACCAGCCACGGAGCCCCTTCGCGTAGTGCCGCGCCCGGCCCTCACCGACGAACAGGTTTCGAGCTTCAGGGAGAAGCTCTGCGAGGTCGCAACGCGACGCTTCGCAGCCTCTGGTTATTCGGGGGTCAGTATGCGAGCGCTGGCGTTCGAACTCGGTTGCAGCTCCACGACCCCCTATCGCTATTTCCGCGACAAGGAAGAGATCTTTGCGATCGTGCGTGCTCGGGCGTTCGATCGGCTGGCATCGTTCGCGGCACCTGCGATCTCTGACGCGGTCGATCCCCTCGAGCAGCTCGAGGCCCTCGGCCTTGCCTACGTTCGCTTCGCCATTCTCGAGCCGGATGCCTACCGCCTCGCGTTTCAACTCGACCAACCAGCGGCAGGCGACTTCCCCGAATTGATCGAATCACGCAAGGGCGCGTGGAAGTTGATTCGCTCCGCCGTGGGCCGTGCCATCGAATCGGGCGCCATCGAGGGCAACCTCGAGATCATCACGCACGTCTTCTGGGCCGGAATTCATGGCCTGGTCGCCCTCCATCTGGCGGGCCAGCTCGAAGCCATCCCCATGGAACGACTCGAGAAACCGCTGGTGAGAACGCTGCTGCGTGGCGTGCTCCCCGACGCGAACTCAACTGAAGGAGGTGAGTGAGATGCCTGACACGACGACCCAGGCGAAGTCGCCCAGCAAAGCCAACGGCAGAGAGCAATGGGATGCCATCGTCATCGGCTCCGGCCTGGGCGGCCTTTCGACGGCTGCGTACCTGTGCGCACTCGGAAAGCGGACCCTCGTCCTGGAAGCCCACTACGTGGCAGGTGGTAATTCCCAGGTCTTCCGACGCAATCACAAGGGCCTCCAGTACGAGTTCGACGTCGGCATCCACTACATCGGCGAGTGCGGACGTGACGGCATGATCACCCAGGTGCTGAACGGGGTCGGATTGGCCGAGCGCGTGGTATTCCGGCCCCTCAACACCGATGCCTATTCACACCTCGTTTTCCCGGATCTCACCTTCCGTATTCCCACGGGCTGGGATCGCTACCGGAAGCGACTCTTCGAGGCATTCCCCCAGGAGACAGAGCCTCTGGGTCGGCTCCTGGACGTGATGAAGAATGTCTCCGACGAATCCCGGGGCTTCTCCCGCGGCGAATTCGAAGCTGCCGACCTGGCGAGCAAGGCACCGAACTTCCTCCAATGGGGCCTGCGTCCCGTCACGGGGGTCTTCGATGAATTCAATATCTCCCGGCGAGCCCAAGCCGTGCTTCTCGGCGAGCAGGGTTGCTATGCGGTTCGGCCCAGCAAGACACCACTCGCTGTCGCCTGTGGAGTGACCGACCACTTCTTGCGCGGTGCCTACTACCCCGAAGGCGGAGGCCAGGTGATTGCCGCCCGCTTGATCGAAACGATCCGGGCACATGGCGGGGAGGTTCGCACCCGGGCACCGGTTTCGCGGATCCGGGTCGAGAAGGGCCGCGCTCTTGGCGTGACGGTCGCGCGCAAGAGCCGGGAAGAAGTCGAGATCGATGCGCCGATCGTGGTCTCCAACGCCGACCTGAAGCGCACATTCTTCAACCTGGTCGGTGAGGAGCATTTTTCCGAGGCCACGCAGGAGCAGATTCGCTCCCTGCGCATGGCAATCCCGCTCTTCTGTGTCTACCTGGGGCTCGACATCGACCTGGCGGATCAGGGTTTCCAGAACTCCAACTACTTCATCTGGGGAACGGACGACTTCGAGGCCATCTATGATGAGCTCGAAGGAGGCCGGCTCACCTCCGACGCGATGGCCTACTTGACGATGGCTTCGCTCAAGGATCCGGTCAGCCGACACATCGCACCCGAGGGCCATACGAACCTGCAGATCATGACCCTGGCTCCCCGAGAGTACGATGTGTGGGGGGTAGAGCGTGGCCCGGCTGATGGTGGCCGATACCACACCGATCGCGACTACAGAAAGCGCAAGAACGCGTTGACGGATCAGTTGATCGCAACTGCGGAACAAGTCATTCCGGATCTCAGCAAACACATCGCATGGAAGGAAGCAGCCACTCCCGTCAGTCAGGAACGCTTCACTCGTTCAACTGGTGGGACCTCGTACGGAATCGAGATGAGCACGGATCAAATGGGGCCGATGCGGGTCGGACCTCGCACGGAGATCGAGGGGCTCTTCCTGGTTGGAGCCAGCGGGCCTTCGGGCGCTGGCATCGCAGGCGTACTTCGGGGTGGAGTGCTGACCGCCGGCGAAATTCTCGAAACGGATCTGCTTCGCCCCATCCTCGCGGGGCACGTCTTCGGAGATCGCGATTCCCTGCCGCCACTGACGGAGGACTGGGACGCCTGGCGGGAGTCGCACTAGCTCAGCGTTTCGCGTCGGGACCCAAGCCCACTTCAGCGGCTCCCCTTCTTTCGGACCAAGGAGAACTCCAGCAATGTCATCGGATCTGCTCTACGAAAAACGAGATTACATCGCCCATTTGACGCTCAACCGCCCTGAGCGGATGAACGCCATCAGCATGCCCATGCTGGCAGCCCTTGGGCAGCGAATGACCGAAGCGGACGATGACCCCGACGTGCGGGTGATCGTCGTGACCGGCGCAGGTCGCGGATTTTGCAGCGGTCTCGACCTCAAGGACGCCGCCGCCGGGAAGGGGATCGGAGGCGAGGGTGCACTCTCCCAGGGAGGAGGCGCGGCCCATCTCAGCACCCGTGAGATTCCGACAGTCACGATGCAGCGGATCGACAAGCCCGTCATCTGCTCCATCAACGGTGCAGCGGCGGGCTACGGCCTGGATCTCGCGCTGGGCTGCGATATCCGGCTGATGAGCGACAACGCCAAGCTGCTACCAGGCTTTGCCAAGCGCGGCGTCGTGCCGGAGAGTGGGGGCACATGGTTCCTGCCCCGATTGGTCGGTTGGGCACGTGCCTGCGAGATCGGTTTCCTGGCCGATGACATTCTTCCGGATCGGGCGTTGGAATTGGGGCTGGTGAACAAGGTGGTACCCCATGCTGAACTCGAAGCCGAGACGAACGCCTGGGCCGAGAAGATCGCTGCCAACGCACCGCTCGCAATCAAGGCCATCAAGCGTCTCTACCGCCACGGGCTGACCGAGGACTTCGAATCCCATTCCCACCACGTGCTGCTTCAGGTGGCGATGCTCTTCCGCTCGAAGGATTTCCAGGAGGGCATGATGTCCTTCCTTCAGAAACGGGATCCGGACTTCAGCGGCGAGTAGACCTTCGTTGGAGGGAGCGAAGAGGTAGACGGCGTCAACGGCGTGTGCCGAGCTCCCACTCCACCGGAACCTCCGGATGGGAGGCGCAGAGTGTCCCGGTGCGAAAGAGCCCTTCCGAGGGTCGAGCGCCTGAAGCGGACATCAGTTCCGCGACCTAGGCAGCTGCGAGGCCGTCCAGTGAGACGAAGGTGGCATCGCGGCTGAGTTCCGACAGGTGTCGGGCGAGCGGATGCTCGTCATCCACTTCCACGTCCCGGTAGCTGGCAGCCGCCAGCACCGGCGCGCCCGCGATCTCCTGCCGGAAGAAGGTGAGCAGGCGCAGAGATGCCTCATCGGCCCAGTGAAGGTCCTCCAGGACGAGCAGCAACGGAGCTCTGCGCGCTACTGCGGCGCAACGCCGTCGCTACGGCCTGGAAGAGGCGAAAGCGCGAGGCGGCGTCGTCCCCCAGCTCCGAAGGTGCTCCCAGGTTGGGAAGCCGCTCCCGGAGTTCGGGAAACGCATCCGCCAGAACCTCGAGCGCGGCATCGCCCCCGACCAGCCGCTCCCCCTCGACGCGATCATCGATCTCGTGCTTGAACCGGCCCCCGAAGCCAGCCCGGACGACATCCGTTAGGCGTTCTCGATGATGCTCGCACTTCGGCGGCTCATTGGAGGTTGAGCACTCCGTTGTTCCCTTGGCACGACGAGCCCAGGTATACTCTTGCCGTCAAAGGAAGCATTCCCCGGACCGCCCTTTCGATCTTGCTCGTCGCATGGATCCTGCCGACCCACGCACTGACCGACGCCGGCAAGCCGAAGGGCTCGTCGTGCGGCGCTTCCGGATGGGAGGAATGAGTCAATGAAATGGTTCGCGATCGCTGTCGTTGGTATCGTCGTACTGCTCGTCGGGTACGCCGTCTACATGAGCCAATGGACGAACCCGCGTGTGATCCAGGCGTTGCATGACGATCCCCAGGGCAAACAGGCCGAGAAGGTCATGCTCCTGACGCTTCCGTCGGGGCGATCCATCCCGGTCAACTACCTCCGCGACGAGAGCACGGTGTATGCCGCGGCGGACGGCTCCTGGTGGCGTGAACTGCGGGACGCGGGTGGGCGAGGAAGCGTCTTGATCCAAGGCGAGACGCTGCAAGGGGAAATCCGTGCCGAACTCGACGACGCGAACCTGCGCGACTCCGTCTTCGAACGCCTTCGCCCAACCGCCCCGCGCTTCTTCGGAAGGCTGATCGTGATCGAGCTCGACTGAGGAGAGGAGTTGGCGAGGGCGAAGCGGGCCATCACCATCGAGCTCGGAACCGGAATCCAAGGAGGACAGGACCATGAGTCAGTACGACGAGGCCTCTGTGCCCGACCAGACCGGGAAGACGATCTTCGTGACAGGAGCCAACACCGGCATCGGCTACGAGGCCGCTCGTGTGCTTGCTGACCGCGGTGCCCGGGTGCTGTTGGGCTGCCGCTCGGAAGAAAAGGCACAGGACGCGATTGGTCGGATCCGCGCTTTGCTCCCGGATGCAGACATCGCCTGGATCCCGCTCGACCTGACGAGCTTGAAATCGGTCGCCGAGGCGGCCGAGATCGTGAAGCGCGAGCCGCGCCTCGACGCCCTGGTCAACAACGCCGGCGTGATGATCCCGCCGCTCACGCGGACCGAAGAAGGGTTCGAGCTGCAGTTCGGGGTGAACCACCTCGGACACTTCGCGCTCACCGGACACCTGCTCGATCGGCTCGCCGCGAATCCCGGCTCGCGTATCGTCAACGTCAGCAGCGCCGCACACGTTCAGGGGCGGATCGACTTCGAGGATCCGAACGCCGAGCAGTCCTACCATCCGCTCAGGCGCTACGGCATGAGCAAGGCGGCGAACCTGTACTTCATGGTCGAACTCACGCGCCGCCTCGCGGACACGGGAACGCCCGTGACCAGTGTCGGCTGCCATCCCGGCGTCGCGAACACGGAACTCTCGCGGACCTTCCCGGGATGGTTCTGGGTGATTGCCCCATTGATGCGACCCCTCTTCAACACACCTGCCGAGGGCGCACTGCTGTAGACGCTCACTCAGAAGCGTAGAAATCTGATCATTTGGCCGGGGGGCGACGCAGCCCGCCGTTCCGGATTCCGATTCAGATCTTCCGGGTCGAAAGGTCCTTGACCCAGGGCGAACGCCCTCCCGGCTCGACCGGA
>JAAETT010000629.1 GCA_024228115.1 bacterium | reverse complement strand
GGTCGAGCCGGGAGGGCGTTCGCCCTGGGTCAAGGACCTTTCGACCCGGAAGATCTGAATCGGAATCCGGAACGGCGGGCTGCGTCGCCCCCCGGCCAAATGATCAGATTTCTACGCTTCTGAGTGAGCGTCTACAGTCAGTCCGTTGCCGCGAACTGCTTGCGCAGTTCCCGCTTGAGGACCTTTCCACTCGGGTTGCGCGGCAATGCTTCTACGGTCTCCAGCCGTTCCGGAATCTTCTGCACCATCAACTCCTTGCCGCGCAAGTAGTCGACCATCTCTTCGAAGGCGAGCGGTTCCGTGGGCTCGCGCAGCACCACCACGGCACAGACCATCTCGCCTCGGACCTCGTCGGGGATGCCAATCACGCTGGCGTCGGCGAGCTTCGGCTGCTCGAGGAGGAGGCCTTCGACCTCCGGCGCGCTGATGTTCTCGCCTTTGCGGATGATGACGTCCTTGAGGCGTCCCGAGACGGTGATGCAATCCTTCTCGTCGATGAAGCCGAGATCCCCGGTGCGGTAGAAACCCTCGTCATCGAACGCCTCGGCGTTCAGCGCTTCGTCCAGATAGCCGAGGAAGAGCTGCGGCGCCCGAACGCGAAGCTCGCCCTCCACGCCAATCGCAGCGAGAGAGCCGTCGGCCTGGACGATCTTGAGTTCGGTCTCCGGCAGGTTGAGCCGCCCCTCGGTCGTGGCGAGTTGCTCGTCGGGATCGTCGAAGCGGCCGAGGGCCAGGACCGGGCATTCGGTCATCCCGTAGACGGAAAGGATGCCTGCACCGCACTCCTCCTTGAGCGCGTAGTGGAGAGGCGGCGGTTTCGGGGCTCCGCCGCCCTGGAAGACGCGGATGTCCGGAAAGATCGGCGTGTCTCCCTGTTTGCGTTGGGCCTCCAGGTACATGCGATGGAATGCCGTTCCGGCACCGGCATGGGTTACCCCGTGCTTGCCCAGGAAGGGAATCGTCGTCGGAGGATCGAAGCTCTCGACGATCAGATGGCTCGCGCCTGTCGAGAGCGCCGCGACGAGCGAGTTCACGCCACCGAGGTGCGTGACCGGAAAGACGAGACCGATGCGATCCGAGGGCGATAGCCCCATCGCGACGGCCAGGCCGAAGGAGGCGGCCAGAAAGCCCTTGTCGGTGTGGCGGGCGCCCTTGGGTTCCGACGTCGTGCCCGAGGTGTAGAAGATCCAGCGAAGTTTGTTTCCGGCGCTTGGCGCGGGCGGGAGTTCCCCGGTCCCGGCTGGAAGCTGGGGTTCCCACGCCTCGTTGGGTGCGACGAGCACGTCGAGGCCCTCGATCTTCTCGGCCAGTTCGCTTGCCATCCCTGCATAGTCGAAGCCACGGAACTGCTCGATGACGATGAGAAGCTGCGCACCGGTCTGACGCAGGCAGTGGGAGACTTCGCGTCCGCGATAGATCGGAATGATTGGATTCTGCACGGCACCGAGGCGCGAGAGCGCCGCGAGGAGGACGAGGGCGTTGAAGCCGGTTGGGAGAATCCAGCTGACGGCGCTGTCCTCCCGTACGCCCCGCTCGTAGAGCGCGGCGGCGAGGCGCTCGGCAGCTTCTCGATACCCGGCGAAGGTCATCTCGCGGCCGGCTTCGTCGAGCCCGAAGAGACCTTCGGGGGTCGCCTCTGCCCGAGCTTCAATCAGTTCCCACAGCGTGTCCGTTCGGATCAGGTTCGTCACCGTTCTCACTCCCTCCGCGCGTGGGTTCATCCGGGCCGGGGTGGTAGGGTGCCAGAAGCCGAAGGCTTGCTCAATCCAACGGAATCGAGGCCCTCATCGTGGAGAATTCGCTGACGACGGGTTCCTGTCTTTGTGGCGAGGTGAAGTACGAGCTCGATGCTGGGATCTCGCGCATCTGGCTATGTCATTGCTCGAAG
>JAAETT010000628.1 GCA_024228115.1 bacterium | reverse complement strand
TGATCCTCGGGAAGCCAATCCCGAAGCGAGGGCGGCAGGAGAAGCGACTGGTCCGGCTCGTAGCGTCGAAAGTCTCGCGGCATGGCTCACTCTAGCGAGACTCACCCCTCAATGGCCCTCTGCCGCGCAGACTCCTAGGGCGAGATTTCGAGAACTGGGCTTGGACATGTCGAGGTCTCCTTTGGGTCAGAGAGACTTCATTCGCTCTCTGTGGGTCCCAAGGTGTCCGGCCCAGGGACGAACGGGTATGGGGTAGATTCCCCGTTTTTCCGCCTGCGCGGATTCACTCGGCCAGCGGAAGCGTGATGCGAGCCGATGTGCCCCGTTCAGGCCAAGAGCGGACGTCGAACTCGAATCCGAGTTCGGCGGCCATGGACTCGACGATGGCGAGACCGAGGCCGTCACCTCCGGAGGTCTCGCCTTTGACGCGCGGTTCCCGGACGCGGACGAGTTCGTCGGTGTCCATGCCAGGTCCGGTATCCCAGACTTCGATGCGGAGCGTCTCTCCGCGGCGGCGACAGGCGAGGAGGACGCCGCCCGTATCGGTGTGCTTGATGGCGTTGGCGACGAGGTTGTTCACGAGACGCATGAGGCCAATCGCATTGGTGCGGACGTCGGCATCGATTGGCCGATACCGGAACGTGAGAGCCTTGTCAGCGGCCTCTCCCGTGAAGATCGCTTTGACATTGTCCAGAACGGCGCGCACGGGGAAGGTCTCGACATCATGGGCCTGCGCCGGTTCTTCTTCGCGATCCAACGCGGACTGGCTCCGCGCCAGGTCTTCGAGATAGTCGAAGGCCGCGGTGACCTGTTGGGCCGCAGGCTCATGCGTATCCGTAAAGCTCGAAACGGCCCGGCGCAAAGCCGTCAGCGGTTGCCGAATATCGTGGCCAACGGATGCCAGCTGGACGCCCCGCTCCTCCGCGATCTGTCTCGCGCGATCATAGTCGCGTTGCGTATCCCGAAGCTCGGTCCCTAGTCGAATCTTCTCGTGCGCTGTCGCGAGTTCTGCGCGTAGGGCTTGATCGCGTTCTCTTCTCAAGCCAAGCACACGGACCACGATGGCCCCCGCGAACGCAATCGTCTCCGCGAGCAACGCGATCTGGCCGACATCCAAGGTGCGCTCGAGGCTGATCGTTCCCCAGTTCAGATGAGCCACCAGCGCATAGACAAGGGAGAGCAGGACGAAGCCCGCGCCCCAGAGAAAGGGGGTGGTGCCAAGCAAACGGGCTCGGCGAGCGAGCACTCCCGTGGCGAAATGGACCAGCGCAACCACGACCACGGCCGGGTATGCAGTGACGCGGAACCAGGCGAATTGGTGCATCGGGATTGCGAGGAGGAGAAGCGCCGCGACGATTCCGATTTGTATTCGTAGCCACCGGTCGAATCGTGGCAGGGTTCTCAGGGTTCCGAAGAGCTCGCGCGCAAAGACAGGCCCGGTGACGGACATCGAAAGCAGGAACGCCAGGTTCAGCTGCTCGTTCAGCCCCGGACGGTTCGGCCAGACATGCTGGAAGGTGTAGCCCTCGGCATGGAAAACGAACATCGCACCCGCCAGGATGTAGGCGCACAAGGACAAACTCACCCGCCAGCTGATGACGGGAATCATCACAAGGGCGATGGACATCATGGCCAGCAGTGCGCCGTTGATGATCCAGTTGGTGCGTTCTTCCTGCGCATGCGCGGCGGCGTAGGCCTCGAGACGGGAGATCTTCATCGGCAGCCAGGTCGCTTGGTTGCTGGAGTAGCCGACGTAGATTTCCAGGTCTTCGTGGGATTCGATCGGAACATCGACCGCCAGGTACCGGTCTCGGATCGGTCGGTCCGAGAATTTGTCGAGTTTGGTATGGCGCAGGAGCCGATCCGGTGGAGCCGGTCCGCGTTGCACGAAGACCTCCAGATCGATGAGAAATTGTCGCCTGAGATCGAGGCGCCAAACACCATCATGAGGCGTCGCGTTCAGCGGCCTGAACTTCAGCCAGACGCGGCCCTCGCGGAGGCCGAAATCGATGAAGCGGCTGCTCACGGGCGCGAAGGCCTCGGGCCGCGAACGAACCTGATCGATCTCCAGTGCAGCGCTGGGGTCGAAGAAGACCTCGGTGTATCGGGTGAGGTCGATCTGCGTGTTCGATTCCGCCGAAAGCAGGACGGGCGCCGGCCGCGGCTCGGCGGCGCCCGCCGAGGCCACGCAGAGCATCCAAGGGAAGAGCCAGCGAAGGGCGCGGCGGCATTCGATCACGACGTCGATCCTGGGTTCCCGCTGCCTGCCTGTCCATGGGGCAGATGCCCCAAAACGAACGAACTCACAATTGCCTGTGCTCGTCGAGCAGGCCCTCTTTCAGTGCGTACACCAGGAGCTCAGCGATCGAGTGCACGTCGAGCTTCATCATCAGGCTTGCACGGTGCTTCTCAACCGTCTTGGGGCTGATCGACAATCGCTTGCCAATCCCGACGTTCGCGTGGCCGGACGCGATCAATGCAAGGACTTCTCGCTCGCGGGGCGTCAGATCCGGTCTTGGAGCCGCACCCTCGAGAATCTCGGAAACGTCTGAAGCAACGAACCGCGACCCGGCCAAGAGCGCCTGGAAGCACCTCCTCATCTCTTCCGGCGGGCTCGACTTCAAGAGCAGCCCATCGACGCCCGCATTGAGCCAGTCCGACAGGACGCCCACGGACGTAAAGCCGGTCAGCAGTGCGACCCGCGTGTTCGGGCTCCAGCGGCGAACCTCCGCAAACACCTCGATCCCCCGTGCGAGCGGCATCGCCGCATCCAGCACCAGCAAGTCGGGCTCGTGCGTCCTGATCGCCGCGATCGCGGCAAGGCCGTCTTCGGCTTCCTCGACGATCTCGATATTCCCCAGCTCAGCGAGAATCTGACGCGTCGCGGCCCGCACGATCCCGTGGTCATCGGCCAGGACCGCTGTGGCTGCTTCTTCGCTCGGTGAGTCCCGAGACATTGGGCTCCCTGTCGGTCTTGGTGGCATCAGACGAATCAGGAAAAGAGCTGACACGCCAAGACACCGAGAAGATAAGCGGGAAGCCGTGGGTTTGCCGCGACCGGGAGGAGGAGGGGCTCGGCAACATGTCGGGTCGCTCGCGACAACGATCGTGCCGCCTGATCGTGATGCCCGGCGAACGATCGGTGGCGGCAGGTCGAATCCCCACAGGGAACCCACGGTGAGAGAGCCGATCTGCTAGAACACGAAGAGCCGCGCACGGAGGCGTTCCCGAGATGGCCTACCCCGAGTCGCTCGACCACATGCTCGCCGCCTGGAACGAGACCGAGCCCGCCAAGATCCGCGCGCTCATCGAGAAGGCGCTCTCCCCGAAGGTCGAGTTCATCGACCCAAGCGTCGTCGCGCGCGGGCTCGACGAGTTCGAGGCCAACGTCCACGAGGTGCACGCGCGTCTGCCGGGAGCGGAGTACCTGCGCGCGAGCTGCGTAGACAGCCATCACGATCTCCACCGCTACGCCTGGGAGATCCGGCGCGACGGCAAGCTCGTGCTCCCCGGCTTCGATGTCACCGAGGTCGACGACGAGGGCCGCGTTCTGCGCGTGCTGGGGTTCTTCGGGCTGCTGCCCAGTGGCGACTAGGAGTCTGCGCGGTAGAAGCGAGATCGGCCGCGTAGCGTGGGATTCTCGGTTGAATTGTTGCGGTGAGTAGGGTCTGGGGCGCCCGGGACCGCGAAGGCTCCGGATCGGGTGTGAGCCGGGGTTGCCCTGGAAGCC
>JAAETT010000627.1 GCA_024228115.1 bacterium | reverse complement strand
TGATCCTCGGGAAGCCAATCCCGAAGCGAGGGCGGCAGGAGAAGCGACTGGTCCGGCTCGTAGCGTCGAAAGTCTCGCGGCATGGCTCACTCTAGCGAGACTCACCCCTCAATGGCCCTCTGCCGCGCAGACTCCTAGGGGCTACTCCACCAGGCGCACCGGGATGCGCGTGAGGATGCCGACGATGGCGCTGGATACCTGGGCCTCGTCGCTCACCGGAATGATCTGGTCCGTGTCGCAGGCGAGATCCTCGAGTGTGCTCATGTCGGGGCTGCCCACGGCGATGGCCCAGACATCGATCCCTGCGTTGCACGCCGTCTCGCGCTGGTGGATCGCCGCGTCCAGGGGATCCCCGCTGGCACCTGCGCAGACCGTGTTGGGGGAACCGTCGGTCACAACGATCATCAGGGGGGCGGCCTCGTGATCGGCAGCCAGGGGCTGGAGTTCCTCTCGACCCCGCTTCATCCCGCCAGCTGTGCACGTGGCGCCGGTCAGTGCGAGGTCGTCGATGGCGGTCTGTACCGATCCCAGACCGGTCTCGAGATCGGTCAATCCGATCTCGACCGTCGCATCGGAACCGAAGCTCACCAGGCCGACACGATCTCCCGGCAGGTCGTGACCGTACATGGTGTCGATGACGGCGCTCAAGGCTCCCTGCGACGGCACGATGTCGCCCAGTGAGGTGCTCACGTCCTGCACGAGCATCACGTGGCGCTCGGGAATGAACGAGGTGGCGTAGGCGGTGAGCTCGGCAGTGGGCGAGCCTCCAATCAAGGTGACCAGCGGCGCAAACAGGAGAGGCACCGTGACGGCGTGCTCGACCCGGTGGGCCGGGACCCCTGACGCGGAACGACAGGGGCTTGAAGCATTGAAACTGCGCGCCGCGTGGTCCCAGCCGCCGCAGGTCGCTTCCGTTCCGGGATCGATCTGGTCCGGGATGAAGACGTCCAGGTCGACCTGCTCCGTGTACCCTCCGAAGCGGTCGGTAATGGCGGAAACTGCGCGAGCACTCACATATTCCTGCAGCGCGTAGCGGGTCGCGCTGAGCTGGGCAAACTGCATGGCGAGCACCAACATCCCGATCAGCGGGATGAGTGCGAACAAGACGAGGAGCATGGCGACTCCTCGCTCGCCCCGCCGCTCGTCGGCGGCGAAGACTCGGGTGGAGTGGATTCGGTGGGTCATGGTCTTTTCCTTTCCTGGTTCGCGTGGGTCGGGGGAGCCAGCCGCTCAGTTCTTCGCAAACATGTCGAACATCCGGATGGCTGCGGGCCCGAGAATCACCAGCAGGGTCGCTGGGAAGATGAACATGGCGGCCGGGATGATCATCTTGACCGCCGCCTTGTAGGCCATCTCCTCGGCGCGCTGAATACGCTCTCGGCGCATGCCCTCGGTGTGCACGCGCAGGGCATCGCCAACGCCCGTACCGAAGCGCTCGCTCTGGACGAGCATGGCGACCAAGGCACGAACCTCTTCGATTCCCACACGATCCGCGAAGGCTTCGAGGGCCTCCGCACTGGACTTGCCGGCCTGCATCTCGCGGGTCACGAGGCGCAACTCCTCGCAGAGCGGCGGATTCGTGCGCACCAGCTCCCGGGCAACCCGGCCCAAGGCGCCGGCCAGCGCCAGACCCGCTTCCAGGCAGACGAGCATCAGGTCGAGGGCGTCGGGGAGGCCGCGCCGAATGGCTGCCTGGCGGGCTTGGCGTTTCTGGTCGAGCCAGAGCCCGGGTCCCAGGTAGCCGAGCATGGCGAAGAGGATGCACGCAACCCAGCGCTGAGCCATGGGAATGCCGAGCACGGGACCGGCGAGAAGGGTCAGGGCCACCAGGGCCACGGGTGCCGCCAGGCGGCCGCCCAGAAAGAGGACCAGGGCGCGTTCGTCGCGATGTCCGGCCTGCACGAGCCGCGTGCGGGCCTCCGCCGAGTCGCCGCCAGTGGCACGAGCCAGGGGCCCGAGCCATCGCTCGAGCCGGTGGAGGAAGGACTCCCCAGCAGATCCGGTCTCCAGCTGGCCGCCATCGGCTCCGTGAAGGCGCAGCAGGCGGCGTTGCAGAGGGGATCGCCAGGCGAGGCCGGCGATGCCCAATGCGAGAAGGGAGCCCGTCAGGAAGGCGAGAAGAGAGAAGATCAACATGATGGTTCCTAGGCCTCCACCCGCGCCATGCGCCGGCACAACACGAAACCCACCGAGATCGAGGTGACCAGGGCACTGGCGAGCAGCCGGCCGCTCGCGTCCTGCCAGAGCAGGGATATGTAGGCGGGGTCGAAGAGGTAGATGATCCCTGCCAGGGTGAAGGGAAGGGCGGCCAGGATGTTTGCCGACATGCGGCTCTGGCTTGTCAGGGCGCGCACCTTGCCCGCAAAGAGCATGCGCTCGCGCACGACGTCGCCCATGTTGTCGAGGATCTCCGCCAGGTTCCCGCCGGTCTCCAGCTGCACGAGAACTGCAGTCGTGAAGACGGGCAGGTCGGTTGCGTCGAGGCGATCCTGCAGGTTGGCGATGGCGGTCCCGGTCTCCAGGCCCATCGAGATCTCCCGGGCCACCAGGGAGAACTCGGTGCCGACGGGATCGCCGAGGGAATCCCCCACCATCTGGAGCCCCGAGCTGAGTCCGTGACCGGCACGGAGGGCCCGGGAGAAGAGCGCCAGGGCCTGGGGGAACTGGTCATCGAAGGCCTGCATGCGTTGCGTCTTCTTCCGCCACACGATCGGCCACGGCACCCCACCGAGGGCGAGGAAGAGGGGCAGGCCGGTCATCAGGGAAACGACCGCCCCGACTACGAGGCCCAGCGCGGTCGCGATCAGGAAGTTGTTCAGGGAGATGGGTCTTCCCGCGCGATAGAGCATGAGGTCGATGCTCTGCAGGATCTTCACGCGCTGGGAAGCCTCCGAGAGAATCGAGCTCAGATCACTCTGCGTCTCGAGCAGGCTGGCTTCGTCGAGGGAGGCGCCCGTCGCGTGGCTCTCGCGCAGGGCTCGCCGAATGCGCTCGAGCGCGAGTCGACGGCGTTCCTCGGCTCGCCCTTGCACCGCGAGAACGGTACCCGCGACCAGCAGGAATACGGTCAGTCCGATCAGGATCGACAACATGGCCTCAGCCCTGCCCGGCGGCGTCGGACGCGGCCGGCTTGAAGAGGTCGTCCGGCAGCTCGATGCCCTCTTGCTCGAGCTTCTCGACGAACTTCGGACGCACCCCGGTCGGGACCAGCCGCGCCAGGACGGTGCCGTCCTCCGCAACGCCGTCGCGCTCCAGGGTGAAGATCTCCTGCATGGTGACCACTTCACCCTCGAGACCGACGATCTCCTGGACACTGGTGACCTTGCGGTTGCCATCGGAAAGGCGCTGCTGCTGGATGACGATGTCGACGGCCGATGCGATCTGCGCTCGTACCGCCTGCCGCGGCAGCTCGATGCCCGACATGGCGACCATGACTTCCAGCCGAGAGAGAGCATCCCTCGGTGTGTTGGCATGGACCGTGGTGAGGGAGCCGTCGTGGCCGGTGTTCATGGCCTGCAGCATGTCCAACGCCTCACCTGCCCGGCACTCGCCGACGATGATGCGGTCGGGCCGCATGCGCAGGGTGTTGACCAGCAATTCGCGCTGTCCGATCTGCCCGCGCCCCTCGAGGTTGGCCGGGCGCGTTTCGAGCCGCACGACGTGCTCCTGGCGGAGTTGCAGTTCGGCCGAGTCCTCGATGGTGACGATGCGCTGGTCCTCGGGGATGAAGCTGGAGAGGATGTTGAGCAGGGTGGTCTTGCCCGACCCCGTCCCACCTGACACGATGATGTTCAGGGCCAGCTGAACTGCGGCGCGGAGGGTGGCTACGAGTTCAGGCGTCATCGAGCCCAATCGGATCATGTCCTCGTGGTCGAGCGAGTCCGACGGGAAGCGCCGGATCGACATGGAGGGCCCGTCCAGCGCCAACGGTGCGATGATCGCGTTCACGCGCGAGCCATCTTCCAGTCGCGCGTCGACCATCGGATTCGATTCGTCGATGCGCCGGCCCATCTGGGAGACCACCCTTTCGATGATGCGCAGCAGGTGGGCGTCGTCGCGGAAGCGGGCCGAGGTCAACTCGAGCCGGCCCGCTCGCTCCACGTAGATCTGCTTCGGGCCATTGACGAGGATGTCGCAGACGCCGGGCTCTCGGAGCAAGGGCTCGATGGGGCCGAGTCCGAACACCTCGTCCTTGATCTCACGCAGCAGGCGCTGCCGCTCGTCCTTGGTGAGCGCCACACCCTCCTCGGTGAGGATCTTCTGCGTCGCGGCCACGACCTCGTCGCCGTTCGACTCTTCGGTCATCTCGTCCGCGCGAGCCAGATCGAGCACCTCGAAGAGCCGGCTGTGGATGCGGAACTTGAGTTCCTGCATCTTGTCGTCCTTGCGCGGCGGCTTCTGGGCGCGCCTCTGCTCGAGCGAGATGGGAGCCGCCTGGGCGCGCGGCGCGGACTTCGCCGGAGCCTTGGAGACGGACTTCGGAGCCGGCTCTGTCTTCGCATCGGGCAAGCTGGATGCGGCCTTCGAGGCGACAGCCGCGGGCGCCGCCGTCACGGCTCCGGTGCTCGCCATCGGGGTCTGCTTCTTCAGGCGTTGGCTAAGCGACATCGGAGTTCCTCCAGGAGCTTGCGCGCGCGGCCCAGCAGGTCGCCCGACGCGGGTTTCGGATCATCTTTCTTGGCGGTCTCGCCGCGCAGTGCCTCGCACAGGGCTTCCATCGCGTCGGCGATCGCGCCCCGCGAGCCCCGGACCGAGTGGGGACAACCCTTCTCGACGCTCGCGACGAATGCAGGGTCACTGGGAATGGAGGCAACGGGCGCCAGCCCCGCGCTGGCCATCCCGTCGGTCGAGAAGAGTTCGCCGCTGCGTGCGTGGTTCACGACCAGCTGGATCCGATCCTCGGAGACTCCGAGCTCCGCGAGCAGGGCCAGGTGCTGGCGTGCCCGGGCGACGGATGCGAGCTCGGGGGTCGTGACCAGGATGATCTGGTCGGCCCAATCGAGAGCCTGCAGGGACACCTCATCGGTCAAGCGGGGCAGGTCGACGACGACCCAGTCGAAGGCTTCGCGGAGCAATCGGCAGGTCTTCTCGAGGTGCGTCGAGCCGATTCCCTCGGCTTCCTCGGGATCCACAGGTCCGGCCACGAGGTGGATTCCGGAAGCAGCGTGGGCCGTGGCCACCGTCTCGAGGAAGCCCATGTCGAGTTCGTCCCCGCGCGCAGCCGCGTCCGCCATGGTGTGGTTCGGTTCGACGTCGAGGTGCAGGGCCAAGTCGCCGAAGTACGCCTTGCCCTCGACCAGCGCAACACGCGCTTCGCTGCGAGCCAGGCTCGCTGCGGTTTCACAGGCGACCGTGGTCGTCCCGACACCGCCCTTCGCGCCGAGCACCGCCACGATGCAGCCGCCCGCCGGGGGAGCCGCCGCTGCCTCGGCACGCAGCCGCGCCGCGACCCGGTCGAGTTCCTCGTCGAGGACATGGTGGGGGAAGTAGGCGCGAGCGCCGGTGCGCATGGCGCGCAGGATCAGCTCCGGACTCTCGGGGCCACCGGTCAGGATGGCGGGCCGGGGTTCGGCGTGGGTCTCCATCCAGTCGAGGATCATCTCGGGGCCCGCATTCAGATCCAGGTAGAGGGCCAGGGCCGGGGTTCGGCGCAGCAGGCTCTCCAGCTCCTCGAGTTTCTCGACCGGGGCGAGCGGGCGCAGCACACCCGTCTCCGAGAGGCGCGCGGTGATGGCCTCCCGACGGGCGGGATCCCTGGAAAGGACGGCGATGGGTAGCTTGGTGTTCATGACGGTTTCTCCTCGATGGGCCCGGCCTATTGGCGGAGCTGCTCCGCGATGGTGGCCCGCTCCACGCGGCCGTCCTGCACCGATGTGCTGCGGCGCTCGTGGTAGCTGGTCGTGACGTGGTCGGCGCTGGTCGCCGAGAGTCCCTCGACGGGGGCCGCGTCGGAGCCGGCCTCCGGGTTGGCGATCTGGTTCTGGGTGAGGGTCCGGTAGGACTCCCCCCAGTGCTGGTCGAGGTGGCTGGCGCAACCGACGGACAGGCCGCAGGCGAGCCCGAGCATGGCGAGTTGGCGAAGAATCATCTCACTCTTCCTCCTGGCCGGGATCGGCCGTGGGGTTGGGATGGGCGTGGGAGGCGACGGCCTCGTCACGACCGAGCACGAAGAACTCGGTATCGCTCGGGTCCTGGTAGGAATCCGTCGGCAGCAGGTGCTCACCGGGATCCAGCGGCTTCACCAGCCGGGGAGTGACGATGATCATCAGCTCCGTCTCGGACTTCTGGTAATCCTGGCTGCGGAACAGCGCACCGAGGACCGGCACGTCGCCGAGCCAGGGAACCTTGCGGGCCATGTTCCGCGTGCGGTCCTGCAGGAGCCCCGCGATCACGAAGCTCTGACTGTCGGAGAGCTCGACCGATGTCGAAACCCGGCGAGTCGTGAACCCCGGCACGGCCGTCCCCAGGACCTCGACCCCGATCGTCGGATCCGGCTCGCTGACCTCGGAAGTGACCTCGAGGTGGATGCGATCACTGGAGAGCACCGTGGGGACGAAGTCCACACCGACACCGAACTGCTTGAATTCTATGCTGACCTGCCCGAAGGTGCCGCCAGGCACCGGCACGGGGACCTCTCCACCGGCCAGGAAGCTGGCACGCTCGCCGCTCCGCGCCACCAGGGTGGGCTCGGCGAGGATCTTGGCCAACCCCTGCTCCTTGGCGAAGCGCAGGAAGCTGTCTACGGTCGAACCGCCACCACTCGTGTAGCTGCCGAAGAGGTCGGCGCCGTCGTTGCCGGACAGTCCGTTCGAGATCAGGCCGTCGGGTGCGAGAGCCGCGCCACCGCCCAGAAGGCTGCCGAACACGAAGCTCTGGGCGCCCGCCTGGATCGCTGCGCGGTAGTTGACCTCGAGCTCACGGCCGAGGCTCTTGTCCATCTCGGCCAGCTTCACCTCCAGCATCACCTGGTGGTTCCCGGCCACGTCGATCAGGTTCACGACCCCGCGCCCCTCGGAGACGCTCATGAAGGCCTTCGCGAGTTGCTCCGCGCGGTCGCGATCCTCGAGGCGTGCGACCGTGCCACGCAGCACGATTGTGTCGGGTCCGGCCATCTCGACCCAGATCTCGTGGCTGCCGATCAGCTCGCGGATCTTGATCTCCACCTGGCTGCGGGTCGAGCCGACGAACACGTCGACGGCGGCCTGCAGGGTGCCCCGGTCGTCCCAGAGCAGGAGGTTGGTGCTGCCGGGGGCCAACGCGACGACCTGGAGGGTTCGCGCGTCCGTCATGACCAGGTTCGCGATGTTGGGGTCCGCAACGGCGACCCGCTCGAGGTCGAAATCCGCCTCGAGAACGATCGACTTGCCCCGTTCGAGCTCCACTCTCGGGAGTAGATCCGTCGGCTGCCCGGCGGGGATGTGGATGGAGCGGCGTCCGTTGGCGACCAGTTCGACGGGCGTCGGCGCGCTGCCGACGTAGCCGTTCTCGACCAATGCATGCACCGCCGGGACCGCGAGTCCGAGGGCGACGGCCCCTGCCAGCAGCCAGGTCAGGGACCTGCGTCCGGACTGGGCCAGGATTCGTTGGAAAGCTGCCATGACTAGAACCTCACCTCGTGTACGTCGGTGCCCAGGATCATCTGGACGCCGCGAGCGTTTTCTTCCTCATCACCCTGACCGCGCAGGGCGAGCTTGATGCGGCCGCCGTGTTCGGCGTTGGCCAGGTTGGCAATCTGCCCGGACGCGACTTCGAGGGTCACGACCTTGATCTCCTCCTCCGGGCCACCGCCGTTGCGCACGAGGCGCTCATCGACGGCCAGGACCCGGACGTTCTCGAGCACGGGGCGGGTCTGGTTGGTATGGACCCGCGCCTCGCCGTTGCCGCTGCTGCGCTTGCTCGTCGCCAGGACGTCGACGTGGGAGCCGGGCTGCAGGAAGCCCGCAATACCGATCACCTCGTCCACCTTGATCGAGACGGCCCGCATCTGGGCCCCGATCACAGCGTCGAGACCCGCGGCCTTGCCCGTCGGGAGCAGGGACGATTCGAGAATCGGCTCGCCGGGCGCGATGGTGCGCGCCAGGACCCGACCCTGTAGGGCGCCTGCGTTCGCCAGGACGCCTTCCGGCGCGAATTCCTTCGGCCACTGGGTCACCCGGGTCGGGGCGCCGGCGGAATCCGAACCCAGCGGGATCTCTTCCGCAGCGGTCAGGACGGGCACGGTCGTCACGGGCTCGGCGCGTTCCTCGAGCACGCTTCGTGCGATGCTGGTCGTCGCGAGCCCGCAGAGGGCGGCGAGGCCCAGGAAGATCTTGGCTTTACGATCCATGGTTTCCTCCTCCGGAAATCAATTGAAGTCACGTCTTATGTCGCTCACGACGACCGGCAGGTTCATGGGAAAGGAACCCTCGGCCAGGAAGTTCGAGAGCAGGCGCATGCGGTGCTCGAAGGCCACCTGGACGACGACCAGCTTCTGGCTGTCATCGCCGCACAGGTTCGCGACGCCGCGCGGATAGGTGATGACCGGAGCCGTCACGAGATCGGCCGGCAGGTTGGCACCTTCCAAGGTCAGCAACACGGCGGTCTCGACGCGGTTCTGGATCGTCGCGTCACAATCCGGGTCGAAGACCCTCGCCTCGTCCGCGGCCACGCTCACGGCGTTGCGAGCGGCGAAGTAGGACTGGAAGTAGAAGCTGAACTCGATGGTCGCGAACATGAGCAGCAGCAGGATGGGAATCGTCATGGCGGCCTCCACCATCACGCTGCCGCGCTCGGATCGGCGAGCGCATCGGTTTCGGAGTTCGTGGTTCAGAGAGTCCATGGATTCCCCCATTGCTGGTTGGCGGCGAACCCCAGCACGATGGCCAGGGCGAAGGGAAGGCCCGGAGCGCGCGAAGCGGTTCCGGAAGAAACGGATGAGGAGGCGCGATCGACCAGCCAGGCCAGGCCCGAAACCAGTCCGCCGGCGAAAGCCGTCCACGTGAGGAGGCCAGGCATGGCCGAGGCACCGAGAACGGCGCCGAGGACCATGACGGCCTTGACGTCGCCGGCGCCGAGCCAGCGAAGCGCGAAGAACGGAAACAGGATCCCGAGGCCGACGGCCGCGCCCCCCAAGGCGGAGAGCGCGCCGTCGACCCCGGTCACCCAGGAGGAATACGCCAACGCCAGAACGAGGCCCGGGCCTGTCAGGCGGTTGGAAATGCGAAGCTCACGGAGATCTTGCTCCGTGATCAGCAGCAAGAAAGCGCTCGTCCCCGTGGCGAGCGGCGCCGCGAGGCTGCCGCCCGTCACGAGCAGGGAGGTCCCGAGCAGCGCGGCTGCCCGGGACGAATCCCCGATCGCGATCGGCAAGGGTCTCACGGGCCTTCCCTGCCTACAGCTACGGCGTGATGTGACCGGCAACGGTGTCGATCACGTTGCCGATGTTGGTGCCGAGAGTGGACCAAGCGCCGAAGGCGACCAGCACGCACACGGCGCAGATCATTCCGTACTCGACGAAGGTGACTCCGTCTTCTTCCCGCACGAAGCGGCGAATCGTCTCGATCATGTCTGTTTCTCCTTTGGTCCGGCTCGTTTCTGAGCTCGGGGGTTACTGTTTCGTCGTTGCACATGGGTGAGGGGTTCAAGGCTTCGGTTCGCTTTTCGTCTCCAATCCAGCGCCGAAAGGGGATGCACCCTTCGAACGGGGGTGCCGCTGCCGATCCGTCAGAAGAGGACCGGGCGCGGCGGCTCTCGCGCGACGACCAGGGGTCGCGAGGAAAGCGCTGGTGACCCGATGTGGGGACCGACTCAGCGTGCGAGGCGGAGCCGGAGCGAGCGAAGCCCGATCAGGGCTCGCGTCCGAAAGTGGCCTGCGGCAAAGCCAGCCAGCAACAGGAGAACCGCAGGGCCGAGGGTCTGGAGGGCACCCGGGAGCCAGGTTGGCCCGGCCCGGCTGGTGGAGACGCGGACGACCTGGGGGAAGCGGCGTAGTCGGCTGGCCTCGGCGCCCTCGACGCCGAGATGCACGAGGTGCGGGGCTCCGTCGAGATCGGCCTCGAATCGGAGGCGATAGCCCACCCGCTGCGGGGCCAGGAGGCCTGCCGGAGACGCGCCGATCTTGTCGAGGTCGCGCAGGGTGCCGCCTGTCATCGCAGCGAGCTGCACGAGGTCCGGGCGGCCTTGGCTTCCTCGCCCGATGTAGGTCACCGGGAGGATGGCCACCTGGGCACGCTCTTCGGTGGCGCCTGCCGCGGCGACGAGTTCAGGGGGCTGGAGCCCACTGCCGTTGTCACGCCCATCGGAAAAAAGGATGACGGGGCCACCACTGCCTGCCTCGCGTAGGAGTTCGATGGAACGGGCGACGCCATCCCAGACGACCGTGGACAAGGCCTGGTCGTCGATCTCGAGGGCGGCCAATCGCGCACGCAGATCGCCGCGGCCGGTCCTGAGGTCCGCCAGGACCTGCACGGCATTCGAGAACGTGACGACGGCGACCCGATCCGCGCGCCCCAGGCTGTCGACGAGGGCAAGGGCCGTCTCGCGAACCGTCTCCAGGGGTCGGCCCATCATGGTCCGGCTGGTATCGATGGCGATCACAGCATTGATCGGGAGGTGTTCCGTGGCCGAGAGCTGGCCTCGTGCAGCGGCGGGGAGCTCGGCTTCGTCGAGCCGCAGCGAGACATCGATCGAGCGGAGATCGCGAACGGGGCTGCCGCCCGCGTCGAGGGCCCGAAACTGGACTTCGATGCCCCCGGGGCCTTGCGGCGCGGCGTCGATGGCGTCGATCCGGATTTCGGAGACAGGACGCAGATCGAGGCCCGGCGCGGTGGCCGGAAAAGCCAGAAACGCGGCCAGAGCCCCGGCGATCCTGGCGGCCCGCTTCCAATTCGGCTTCGTCGCTCCCATCGGCGGCTTCATCGCCCCCATCGGTGCTCCCTTCGTGTGGCCGCATCGAGGGTGTCGGCTGGCTTCATGAGAGCTGGGTCGTCGAATTGGGAGCCGGGGTTCAACCTGCCTCCATCAGGGCCTCCCGCAGCCCAAACTCTCCGGCCAGAGCGGCGGCGAGGAAGCGCGCCACGTAGCGGGTCGTCTCTTCTGCCAGGAGCCCCCGCTCGACCAGGTGCCAGTAGGAGCGGTGCTCGAAGGGGTCGTCGAGCTCGCGGAGGGCTCTGCGGACCCGATTCGGCCCGGCGTTGTAGCCCGCCAGGACCAGGAAGAGCGAATCGCCGCCGAACTCCAGAGCCAGGTCCTGAAGGTAGGAGGCCGCCGCCTGCGTCGAACGTTCTGGATCCAGGCGATCGTCCCGCTCGGCCGTCACGACCAGCCCGTAGTCGCCTGCCGTACCGCGGGTGAACTGCCAAAGGCCGGCGGCGCCGACGACGCTACGAGCATCGTCGACGTAGCCACTCTCGATCAGCGCGAGGTAGTGCAGGAGGGGAGGAAGCCGCTTGCGTTCGAGCTCGCGCTTCATCATCGGAACGAGCAGCCCACCCCGGGGTAGAGCGCGCTCGAGAAAGGCCCGCTCCCGCTCCAGGGTCTCAGCGACCTGCCGCGTCAGTGCCGCTGGCGCCGGGGCGCTCTGGCGCAGCTCGACCAGCAACCAGGCCAGACCGGCCGCGAGGCACGGGTCGACCTGGGAGCCCTCCGTTTCGCGCCAGTCGATCTGACAGGCGGGTCTGCCGAGGCTGGCCTCGGCCACGGAGAGGGCCTGGAAGCGCTTGCGCAGCTCAGATCCCTCCTCGATGCGCGCCTCGATCCGTTCGAGGCCGGTCTCGAGAGCGAGTGCCCGTTCGACATCATCGAGCAGCCCCGCGCGAAACAAGACGGCGACCGCCGAGCGCAGCCGGGCCTGTCCCTCGGTTGGGCGTCCGGCGTCGAGTTCGGCGAGCCCGCTCCTCGCGAGCGCCTCCGCTTCCGCCCATGCCGCCGCATCGGCCTCGAGCTCCGCGTTCCCACACCCCAGTGCGAGAAAGGCCAGCGCGACCACGCCGAGCCTGGCGCTGCGAGTCATTCGGTGACGCCTCTGACGCGAGCCATCAGCCGGTCGGAGGCAACTCGACCTCCGCCTCCGTGCTCGGCGTCACTTTTCTCCGCAGTCGTCCTTGGACTTCGACTCTCGACCCCTCCGGGTAGACATCGGTGACGCGGAAGCGGCCGATCACCTGCTTCCCCTCGACGACGTTGCCCGTCATGCCCACGCGCAGGCCATGCTGAGAGCCGCCAGCGATCTCCAGGGCGACGACGCCACCCCTCGTATCGACTTCGAGGAGGGCAAAGCGGCGCAGACGGAACGGGAGCAGTCGCACTTCGATTCGGTACGGAACGACGAGGTCCGGTTCTTCGCTCCACACGTGAATCAGGTAGGTGCCCGCTTCCACCGCCCGCTGCAGGCGGAGCCTTCCCCCTGGGCCTCGCGCGCGCAGGCGGGTCTCGTCCTGGAGGAGCGCGGCCTTGATCGGAGGTTTGACGCCACTGCCCTCGGAGGTCTCGGTCTCGATCGCGACCCGCAAGACTCCGCGGGTCTCGACCTCCGCGGCGAACCAGTCGGCGCAATCCCCCCGGCCCTCCCCGCGACAATGGAGGCGATCCTCGAGATCCTCCTCCAGACGGATCGTCCGGGCTCCGGCGGGCTCGGCGTCCCCGTCGCCCATCGGGAGCAGGCTGCATCCGGCGGCCAGGGCGATCAGGGCGCTGAGGGCGATCAACATCGAAGCTCGTACGGTCGCTCGAGGACCGACTCGTCCACTGCCTTCGCGCAGGAGGGCCGGTCGAAGACTCATGGGCGTTGCTCCTACACTCGGCATCCTACGCGATCGTGGCAGAACGTGGCCGGTGGCGCCTGCTTGCCTCGAGATCAGGCGGACTCGGCCTTCTGTCCCTTGTACCAGGAACCAATGGCACGCCGGGAGGGATTCGAACCCCCGACCCCCATATTCGAAGCCTGGCCCAAGAAGAAGAAGTGACGGGGACTTACGTCTCGGTGCTCTGCAGGGGCGTGCAATAGGGTGCAGGGAGGTGTCGTTTCGACGGCACCAGATTCGCGGACGGCACTGGACGGCGCCTCTCGGGAGGGCCTCCCGAGGAGCGCAGGCTCGAGGGATCTTCTAGCGTGAAGACAGCGCTGGTTGCCAGCCGAGAGGAGCCCGCGTGCCCACGCCCTACGATCTCTACTACTGGCCCAACATCCCCGGGCGCGGCGAGTTCATCCGGCTCGTCCTGGAGGAGGCTGCGACGCCCTACCGCGACGTCGGCCGGCTGCCGGCGGAGCAGGGTGGAGGCGTCGAGGCCGTGGTGGCGTTCTGGGCTGGTAAGCGGGAGGGGCACCCCATCTTTGCGCCGCCGGTTCTGAAACAGGGCGAACTGGTGCTCTCCCAGACGGCAGCGATCTGTCACTTCCTCGGCCGCCTTCACGATCTCGTGCCTCGAGACGAAGCGGGCCAGGCGCAGGCACTGGCGCTTCAGCTCACGATTGCCGACCTCGTGGTGGAGGCACACGACACCCATCATCCCATCAGCGCCTGGCTCTACTACGAGGACCAGCAGGCCGAGGCACGGCGGCGCGCGCCACACTTCGTCAGCGAGCGGCTGCCGCGTTTCCTCCAGTACTTCGAGCGCGTGCTGCGTAACAACGGCGGCGAAGTCTTGGTGGGAGAGAGCATCTCACACGCCGACCTCGGGCTCTTCCAGGCACTCGAAGGTGTTGCCTACGCATTTCCCCGTGGCTTCGCGCTCGCGAGCGAGGCGACACCGGGCGTGCTCGCGCTGCGCGAGCGGGTGCGGGGGCGGCGGCGCATCGCTGCCTACCTGGCGTCGGAACGAAGGATGCCCTTCAACCAGGAGGGCATCTTTCGGTGTTACCCGGAGCTCGACGCGGACTGAGCGCCCCCGCAAAGGCACTTTCCCTCGGCCCGGTGACGTGTATCGCGGGCGGAAACCCGGTCAGGCCGCCCTGCCGAGCACTTTCACGAGAGGTGTCCCCACGGACCCCGATGTGTACTCGATACCCAGCTAGGCCGAGATCGTCGGTGCAATGTCGGTCGGGGAAACGTGTCGCGAAACGTCCCGGAGCTTGAGCCGAGCGCCCGGAGACGCAACCCCGCGGAGTCGCTGGCACGCCGGGAGGGATTCGAACCCAGCCCCCAGGTTCGAAGCCCGGTGCTCTCGGAGGCGTCGCCCGGCGTGCGGGCAGGGCGATTCCGGCCCCCATCGCCCAGGTGCGGCCCCGGAGCCCATCGTATCCGGTCCCCATTCCGGTCCCGGCTGTCAGACGCCCAACGAAGAGCCCCCGGAACCCTGAGGGATTCCGAGGGCCTACGTGGTAGCGGGGACCCGCTTCGGAACGCTCCTACGGCTGCCGCGGGCCGCATAGGCCACTGGCGACCGCAACCATCTGCCAGGCCCCGAGGCCGATCGGATGGGAACCGGCACCCCGGGCTTCGCGGTCGGCGGGAGCCGAAGCCCGCCCCGGGCTGGAGGCGGGCGCCGACCCGAGGGAATAGATTCTGCGCCCCGTGCCCCTGTCGATCTTCCTCCCGGAAGGCAGCCGAAGAGTCGTCTTCGATGCCAAGGGCCCCGTCGGAGGCGAGGACCTCTTAGCGGTCCACAGCAGCTTCCTCGAGACGCAGAGGGACGAGGTCCGGCGCTGCCGCGGCTGGCTCGTGGACTTCTCCAAAGCCGAGACCGGCGACGTGGAGAGCGCGCACGTGCGTCGGCTGGCCGAGCTCGCCCGGGACACGTCCGAGTGGGTTCCCCGACTGGCGGTGGCGTTCGTCGCTCCTGCAGACCTGGACTTCGGTTACGCCCGGATGTGGGAGGCCCTGGCCGACGAGACCGGCTGGGATGTCCGGGTCTTCCGGACCTCGACCCAGGCCACGAGCTGGCTGGACGAGGTTGCGAGTTATTCCTGAGTCCGGGGGATGGAGCTGACGGGGTCCGCGATGCCAGGAGCAACCACCGGGGAGCTGGCGTAGGATCTCGCGGGCCATCGAAGGCAGGGCATTCGGTCCGACGCCGGCCCACGAGAAGTTGGCGGAGCCGCACGGCCCGGGGCTTCTCCGTCGAAACCGCACGCCAATGGACACTCGCACCTGCACACCCGATGATCTGCATCGCCTCGCGGCGCTGTGTGCCGAACAGCTCGACCTCCAGCGCTCGCTCGACGCAGAGCGGCCGGTCGCGCCGGGTCTCGACATGCTGGAGTATCTCTCGGGGAGGTGCGCGCGCCCCCACGGTGCCATCCTCGTTGCGAGCGAGGCGAACGAGCTCCTCGGCTACGTCGACATCGGCATTGTCGGAACTCCGCCGCGCTCCCTGAGGAGCAGGACCAGAGCAGCGATCTCGCGAATGCTCGGAAGACCGCGTGGCTCTTCGTCGCTCTTCGCGGACGTCCCGAAAGGCTTCATCTACGATCTCTTCATCGCCGAACCGTTCCGACATTCCGAGCTGCGCGTCGGGGCCGCGCTGGTTCGCGCGAGCTTCCAGTGGTTCGAGAGCAGGGGTGTCGACTCGGTCGAGGCGACGGTTGCGGTCGAGAACGATTCTGCGCGCCGCTTCTTCGAGAAGCTGGGATTCGTCGCGACCCGGATCCTGCTCCGAAGCAGCCTGACCTGAAATGATGCTCTACGTTCGATTGCTCGCCGGTCTCGCCGCGTACCTGGGCGGGCTCTCCGCACTGGCATGTGCGTTTGGATCTCCGAGCTGGCGTGCGCTCTTTCTCGCGACGACGGCCCTTCTGATTCCGGTGCTGCTGCTGGCCCGCCGATCCACGGCGCACAGGCGATACCTGGCCTCGAGCTGCGCGGCCTATCTTCGAAGTCCGATCCTCTTCCTCCAGGATCTCGTCTATGCACTGGGACAGATCCTGCTACTCATCGCCGACCGCTCGTCGCGAGCCGGACTCGATGATTTGGAACAAGCCGTCGAGTACCACCTGCCCTTCGAAGGTGTCTGGTCCGTCGCCAACGGCGGGCCGGACCGTTCGCAGTCCCATTCTTGGAGCATCGTGAGCCAGCGCTACGCATATGATTTCAACGTGATCGCCGACGAGGGAACGAGCTACCGCCACGACGGAAGAGAGCTCGAGGACTTCCTCGCCTACGGTCGCGCGATTCTCGCACCCGCGCCTGGAGTGGTCGTTCGAGCGCGCGACGGCATGCGAGACTATCCGAAGACCGGAACGGGCTGGATCGATTGGCGCGCAGGGGACCCCCGCGGCAACCACGTGCTGATCCGCCACGCCCGTGGCGAGTACAGCGTGCTCGCCCACCTGCAGCCGGGAAGCGTCCGCGTCCGCGTGGGTGACGAAGTCCGCCGGGGGCAGCCGATGGGGTTTTGCGGGAACTCCGGTCACTCGACGCAGCCCCACCTTCACTTCCACGTCCAGGACCGCTCGAGCGCGATGCTCGCGAGAGGGCGACCCGTCCGGCTCAGTGGCTTCTCGGTCATCGAAGCGGACGGCCGTCGGCCCGTGGCACGAGGCTATCCCCGGCGTGGGCAGCGCGTCCAGCCGGACGAGGCAAAGGCCCCGTAGCGAGATCAGCCGCGCTCGCCCGGCTCGCCCACGGGCTCAACCAGATTCTCGGAAGCGAGCTGCGAGGCGAGCTCCAGCACGCTGTCCCGGGCCGTTTCCACGTCCACCTCGAAAAGCGACTCGATCTCACTCGCGATCTGACCCAGCTCGAGGCCGCGGCCCATCGCTCGCCAGATGCACACGCCCGTCCGATTCAGGCTGAAGTAGGTCTGGGTGCCCAGGTGAAGCAGGACCGCTTCGTCATCCTCGAGCTCGGTGAAGACGACGTCCGGGTGGGGCTTGAGCCTGCTATGGACCGTCAGCACGAGGCACCTCCCCCGCGCAGCTCCTGGAGCGGCAGCCATCGGATCAGTTTGCTCCACGGATGGGATTCGAGTCCCCGAAGCCAGCCGACCTTCTCGAAGGCCACGGAACAGTACCAGCACGGGAAGAAATCCGAGTCGCGCCAATCGCCGTCGCGCAGCCGTTGCTTCTTCTCCCGGTGGAAGTCTTCGTTGGCGCGAACGAGGCAATGGAAGGCCTCGACGAAGCCGGTCTCGTGGAGATCCGCGACGACGTCTGCCTGGCCCGCCCCTTCGCCGTGGCCCGACAGGTGACAGCACTTGCCGAGCCTGCCGTGGGCGTCGATGTTCACCTCCTGCATGTGAAGGGGGGCACACGGAAAGAGGTCGGTCGTGTGATGGCCCGGCGCGATCGCGACCGGCAGCTCGGAACGGTCTTGAAGCGACCAGATCTCGGCGTCAACGCGCTTGCTCTCCATTGGCGACAGATCCAGCCCCTTTGCGGTCGTGAGCGGCGAAGGCATCAGGTGGCCGAACCGCACGCCGCGACTTCCGAGCCGAGTGGCGCACTCCACCATGCGCTCGAGCTCGTGCTGATTGTGCGCGGTGACCGCCATGTTCATGCTGAAGGGGATGTCGCGCATGAAGCAGGTACTGATCGCTTGCATCACTCGCCGGAAGGAGCCGGCGCCCCGGAGCCGATCGTGGGTCGCCTCGGTTGCACCGTCGACGCTGAAGGTGACGGTGTCGAGCCGGTCGCGATGGGCGAGCAACGCCTGGAGCGTGCGCGAGAAGTGGGCGCCGTTGCTGACGCAGCCGAAACGATAGCCCGCGCTGCACGTCAACTCGATGACGCGGCCGAACTCGCGGTGGATCGTGGGCTCGCCTCCGGTGAAACTCACCACGTCGAAGCCCAGCGGCCTGGCCTCCTCCAGGATGCGCTCGAGAAGCTCGACCGACAGGTCGTCGCGTCCCCCGTGACGCCCGCTGAAACAGTGCCCGCAGCTTAGATTGCAGCGGTTCGTGAGCTCGATGACGATCTTGGCCATGCTCAGGAGCGTCCGAGTGCCATGAGCGCTCGTGGTGCAGCGTCCGGCGCGTCCAACACGTCGCTTCCCAGCTCGCAGCGCAGGCGGCGAGCCTGGCTGACGAGCTGGCGAAGGACGGTGAGGTGCTGCTCCGCCATCGAGCGCCCACTGAGCACCCCGGGACTCTGCTCGAGCAGCGACACCATCGCATCCGCCGCGTCGATCGGCTGGAGTTCGGTCGCCGATCGCCGCGAGATGCGGGCGAACAGGATCACCGAGGGCCGGCACTGCCGTACAGTGACGCCTGGAAAGAGCTCGTCGACATCGGCGAGCCTCTTTCCTCCCGCCAGCGCCGGCCCTTCTTCGACGGCACTCGCAAGCTCCGGAAAAATCGCCGCCGTCTGCGGAGTGCACGAAAGGCCGCCTCGCAGGGCAAGCGCATCGACGGCCGCGCCGGTTCGGCGCAGCACGAGCGTGTCGTCCGCCACCAATCGCCAGCCCTGGCGCAGCAGCGCGATGCTCAGGGTCGTCTTTCCCGCGCCCGAGGGCCCCACGAGCAGGAATCCGCGCCCGTCGTGGAACAGGCAGTTCGCGTGGAGCCCGAAACGGCCGAAGCGCCGAAGCAGCATCAAGAAGGCAAGCAGGAAGAACTCGCGTTGCACCGACAGCGAGTGAGCCCAAAGCCCCTCCGCGATCATGCCAGTCGCGCAAGCGGCCTCGAGATCCAGATCGAGCACGGAGCCACCGCACTCGAGCGAGTAGCCGCGGCGCGTCTGCCAGACGACCAGATCGCTCGAGCGCGACACCTCGGCCAGACGCTCGTCGGGACGGTCCGTGGCCGCGCATCGCCCGATGCGAATCCGAAGCTCCGCCGAGCCTTGCGCGTCGTCCTCCAGCTCGCCTGCAAACACCGCGAGAATCAGCTGCGCAACTCGCTCGGCGGTGCGTGGATCCTCGAACTCGAAGGCGACGCGGAGTCCGCAGAGCGAGAAGACGAGCCGCCTCACCTGCAGCCGGTGAGTCGGTCGTTGCATCATGAGCGCCTCGCCCGACCGCGCGCGCTCCGTCGCAGGCACTGGACGGTCGTGGCGCAGCAAGCGGCTGGAGCGGAGATGGGCCGCTCCATGAGAGCTCTACGGATAGAACGTACCGAAGAAGCCGGCGGTGACCTGACGGGCATCGCCCCGCTTGATGAGCTTCGGCCGCACGAAAGTCAATCGCGGCTCCACGAACGCCTCTCGCCGCTTGGACTCCGAGGCCTTGCGGCCGTCGTCCTTCGCATCACGCTTCTGCTGCCGGTCCGACATCGTTCTGCCTCCCCTGATCGCGCGGCGTCACACCCCGTTTCCACAACCTAGTCCCTTGTATCGACCAAAGGCGGAAGTGTTGTCATGCTAAGCACTGCGTCCCCCGCAGCCAATCGGTTCTCGCCGTGTCGCGGGCCGATTCATGGGGCCCGTATGTCGAAGAAGCGGTATCGGATTGACTTGAC
>JAAETT010000626.1 GCA_024228115.1 bacterium | reverse complement strand
TTACATGTTGATGTAGCCAGTTGATGTTGTTGTTTTACATGTTGATGTTTTACAACCAGAGTTAAATGTAGCTATTATACTCACCTAAGCCTAAGCCCAATCCTAAGCCCAAGCCAAATCCTAAGCCTAAGCCCAATCCTAAGCCTAAGCCCAATCCTAAGCCTAAGCCCAATCCTAAGCCTAAGCCAAATCCTAAGCCTAAGCCCAATCCTACACCTAAGCCCAGTCCTAAGCCTAAGCCCAATCCTAAGCCTAAGCCCAATCCTAAGCCCAAGTCAAATCCTAAGCCCCATCCTAAGCCTAAGCAAACCTAGGTCCAATCCTAAGCCTAAGCCCAATCCTAAGCCCAATCCCAAGCCTAAGCCAAATCCCAACCCTAAGCCAAATCCTAAGCCCAAGTCCAAACAAAATTGACCAAGCCATTCTTCAGTTATGCAATGGCCCCTTAATATGCAAATTTTGAGGTATACTGTAGCTGGAAGCAGAGATAGGAAAAAAATTTCCAACCAGACTGGCATTCATTTTTGATGGGCTATCCAATGAGCTATTCCATTCCAAAATTGGACCAAAAGAAGTCAATGGGATTGAAGTTGGTCTTAAAAAAGACCGATTGCAAATATGCAAATTAGCTACTACAGTAACCCAATTTGGAATGGACCTACAGCATGGAGACTCCAGAATATCATGTC
>JAAETT010000625.1 GCA_024228115.1 bacterium | reverse complement strand
TGCGTTATATTCGCCTATCAAATCAGCCTTAAGCGCTCTGTTTTCTGCAACAGGAATAGCCAATCTATAAGCCATGTAAGTAGATAATGCGGTAATAAATGATGATGTAAAGCGGTTCGGGTCTTCTACCTTTTCGATATACTTAACCCATACTTGGTCAGAAGTGTTAGCGGAAATATATTCACCTTCTTGCTGCCACTGCAAATCATTGTTTGTATATCTTGTATTTTGATTTCCGCGCTTGTTGTCCCACACTTCAACAACTCTTGCGCAGTCAGTAGGGATTTTAAAGGATGAGGTAAAACCAAAAACAGGCTCTACATTGGCAGACTCTGCAATTTCAATTCTTTTTGTTGCAAAGTTCCAATCACGCGACTCTAAAACGAACTCAAGCGCGTATGGATAATGGAGCCTGCAAAGGTCTGCTTCTGTAGACTCTTCTAATGGATCGACAACGAAAGAACCGCCGACAAGGTTTAAGGCTAAATTCCAAATGTCAACAGTACTAGCCATTATTTACGCCTCTCTTTTTGGTTTGGTTACTACTTTTGATTTTGGTTTTGCTTTAGGTTTTGGCATAAAGCTCTGCACTGACTCTAACTTTATCTTTAAACGTTGGCTGATATCTTCAGCTTCAAAACCTTCAGCAGCTAATGTGCTTATTTTGTTTTGATCTAACTTGTTAGGTCCAACTTTAAAGCCGTCATGCTTTGGTTTTGGTAGTATAGCCATGTGTCACCTATGGAGCTGC
>JAAETT010000624.1 GCA_024228115.1 bacterium | reverse complement strand
TTATTCACAACAGAATAAAACCAAATTTTCGGAGGCAATGTCCTCCTTTTTCAAGGTTATTCCTAAAAACATCAAAAATATTAAAATATATATATCAGTCACATTATGCACGCCAAACCATTGAAGCAAAGAAAAGACCAGGGAGGGGGATGAAGTCAGGAACGTTAAGAACACCTTTTTCAAGGGGGATCAAGAACACCATTTTCAAGGGCAGAACTGTTACAAATTTCAAAGCTGATCCGCAGAACTTGCCCCGTTACCTAGAATACCTACAATGCTTCAAATCCCATGGTCGCTGCTCTCCATTTTATGGCCTGCCTAAAGTTCACAAACTTGCTAAAATTCCCGAAAACAAGAACCAATGCAAAATTGATCGTTCCCTTGAGATTGAGACCTTAGCTGGAAAATTTGTCCTTATGAATGACAGATAAGCCAGATCGGATTTCCTTTCTGATTTTTAGATGAAAATTAGACCGTGCACCATTGAATTGAGTCCTTCAGTAGATAAGATTAGCTGGATCACTCGCTTTTTGATTTTTAGATAAAAATTAGACCGTGCGCCCTTGAATTGAGTTCTTCAGGGGATACGATTAGCTGCATCATTTTCGCCTTTTGATTTTTAGATAAAAATTAGACCGTGTGCCCTTGAATTGAGTCCTTCAGGGGAAACGATTGGCTGCTTCGTTATTGCTTTTTGATTTTTAGATTCTCTTGGACAGTGCAGTGCATAGCATTTAACATTAACATGATCAGCTTCCCAATTGAGGAAAGCTGGTTGCCACGCTGACATGTCTCACAAATAATCATTGCCGTTTTGATGTCATCCATATATGTATGAGCATAGAACTGACTGCTTTTGATCAAAAAAATTGGATGCAAAAGCGGCTGAATTTTTTTGCAAACAAAAAAGAAAGACCCAGAATTGTGATCAATTGTAACGGATCAATGAAATCAATGCTTCAAGCACAT
>JAAETT010000623.1 GCA_024228115.1 bacterium | reverse complement strand
TAGTCCATCAATATCATGAAAGCACATGGAACCATGGTTCACTTCCCAAAATGTGACCCATGTGAATATGTCACTTTGAACAAAGGAAAATGGTTTTTATTTTGGCTAAATAAAGGTCGGCAACTCCGAATCTGTTATTGGTTTGTTGGTCCATCAACATCAGAAATGCACATGGAACAATCATTCACATCCCAAAATTGTGACCCATGCAAATATGTCACTTAGACCAAAGGAAAAGAGGATAGTACTTTCTGGGCAAATCAAGGTCGAAGATTCCGAATCTGTTGTTGGTTTTGATCTTCCGAATCTGTTATTGGTTTTAATTGGTTAATGCTGCATCATTTTCTGATCGTTATTCCGAGTTTTGCTGACTCCGAGGATTTGAAGGAGAAATTATGATTTTCGTCGATTTTTCTTGAATTCGCTTCCAGTAGGTTTTTTGAAGTGTGGATAACAGATATCAAGCTGAAATTGTACTGCATCTTCTTCCGATCGCCATTCCGAAATTGGCCGAATCTAAGGATTTGAAAGAGAAATGACGATTTTCGCCGATTTTTCGTTATTTAAAAGGATTTGAACGGTTTTATAAGGTGTTGTAGATCTCGGTGGTGGTCGTCTCATTAATAACTAGATCTAGTGAAAGCTCGATAGAAGATGTGGCACTTAAATTGCTTATCAAATCCATTGAAGGGAAATGCTGCAGGTCTAATTTCTAATGAAAATGAGGAGGGCCCGCCCGCAATAACGTTTTCCATCTTTAATGTTTTCTGGAATGTGGCAAAGGTTTACATCTTCCACTGACGGGAAATGGTGCAGGTCTAATTTTTAATGAAAATGTGGGCCCCTCAGGGTCCGCCCTCAGTAGCGTTTTCCATCTTCAATGTTCTCTGGAATGTGACACTTAAATTGCTCATCAAATCCAGTAAAG
>JAAETT010000622.1 GCA_024228115.1 bacterium | reverse complement strand
CGTAGCCCAGGGAGAGCAGGCGTCGAGGTCGGCTGCGGGTGCTGCCCGAGGGAAGGATCTTCGCCCCCGCGTCGAGACGCGCCAGGAATTCGCGGTTCACCTGCCGCGGCGAAAGCTCCGCAGCACTTACGCTCGGAGCGAGGAGGGTGGGGATCGGCGGCCGTTCGGGTGTCCGGCGTCCCGGCATGGATGGCTCCTAGAGGAGGTGGGAATTGACGAGAGAGCCGCCGTCGCACACGAGACAGCTACCCGTGACGAAGGAGGCGCGATCGGATGCCAGCCAGATGACGGGCTCGGCGACCTCCTCCGGGCGGCCGAGGCGTCGCATGGCATGAGCCGCCACGGTCTGGTCCTTGAAGTCGGGAAACCGATCGAAGTAGCGCTGGATCGCAGGTGTCTCCATCCCGCCCGGCGCCACCGAATTGATGCGGACGCCCCGCGCCGAGTATTCTGCGGCAGCCGTCATCGTCAGGGAGTGCACACCGCCCTTGGCCGCAACGTAGGCGGCGAGCATGGCCTCGCCCTTCAATGCGGCCGCAGTCGTCACGTTGATGATCGAGCCGCCGCCACTTTGCAGCATGGCCGGTACCTGGGCCTTCATGCCGAGGAAGACGCCCTTCAGGCCCACATCGAGCGTGCGATCCCAGTTGCGCTCCTCGAGCGTATCGAGGGGGCCGAAATCACCCGCGCCGGAGATGGCGTTGTTGCAGGCCCAATCGAGGCCTCCGAAGCGGTCGGCGGCCGCAGCGACCAATCCCTCGCAATCCGCGGAATTGCTGACATCGGTGCGCAGGAAGAACGCCTCGCCTCCAGCGGCACGGATCTCATGGGCGACCTCTTCGCCGCGCTCGGCCTGGACGTCGCCGAGCACGATCTTCGAGCCTTCGGTGGCCGCGAGCCGCGCCACGGCGGCACCAAGCCCCTGCGCGCTGCCGGTTACGAGTCCGATCTTCCCGTTGAGGAGTGTCACCCCGCGCTCCCTCCGCTGGGTGCTGATGCTACGGAATGCAGAACCATCCGTCTCATGAACCGTAGGACGGGATGGATCCGGCGCGGAAGAGTAGATTCATCGTCATGAAGGTCTACACCACTCCGCCGATGGAGGATCCCCGAAACGCCGGTCGCGATTTTGCGCGTCTGGAGGAGATCGGGTACGACGGCGCATTCAGTTTCGAAGCCCGCCACGATCCGTTCCTTCCTCTGGTGCTCGCCGCCGAGAGCACGACCCATCTAAGGCTGGGTACGGCGATCGCGATCGCTTTCGCACGCAATCCGATGAACCTGGCCAACCTGGCGTGGGGGGTGCACGCCATCAGCGAGGGACGTTTCGCACTGGGGCTCGGTTCCCAGGTTCGGCCGCATATCGAGAAGCGCTTCGGCATGCCGTGGTCGAAGCCGGCCGCACGGATGCGGGAGATGGTGTTGGCCATCCGAGCGATCTTCGATGCCTGGGAGGGCAAAGCGCCGCTTCGTTTCGAAGGCGAGTTCTACCGGCACACGTTGATGATCCCGGCTTTCGACCCGGGGCCCCATCCCTTCGGTCCGCCGCCGCTCTACGTGGCGGGCTTCGGACCGCTGATGACCGAGGTGGTCGGAGAAGTGGGAGACGGCTTCCTGGGTCATCCCTTCAGCACCCGCCGGTCTCTGCTCGAGAACACGTTGCCCGCCTTGGAGCGGGGCCTCGTGAAGAGTGGGCGGACGCGCTCCGATCTCGATGTGATCTGCGCAACCATGATCGTTACGGCGGATACCGAAGAGGAGTTGGAGCGCGTCAAGCTCGTCGCTCGCAAGCATCTCGCCTTCTACGGCTCCACGCCGGCGTATCGCCCCACGCTCGATTGCCATGGTTGGGGGGAGCTGCACCTCAAGCTGAATCGGATGTCGAAGCAGGGCCTCTGGGATGAGATGGCGGAACGCATCGATGACGAGATCCTCGAGACGATCGCCGTGGTCGGTCCGCGCGAAGAAATCGCCGGAAAGCTGCGTGCGCGTCTCGATGGTATCGCCGATGGCGTGAGCCTGACGAACAATCGCGCACCGGATCCGGCGCATTGGGCGGATGTGGTGGCGGCTTTGAAAGCCCGCTGAGGGAGCTGTCTGGCGAGGCGGCTCGCCTCCTATTGGCTCATGTGCCAGCCGCCGTTCGGGCTCAGCACCTGGCCGGTCACGAATTTCGATTCGTCGCTCGCCAGGTAGACGGCTGCCCAGGCGATGTCATCCACGTCGCCGAGGCGTCCCATCGGCGTCTGGGCCGCGATCACCATCTTCGTTTCTTCGAGGAACGAGGTGAAATCGGTATCGATCCAGCCCGGCGCAATGGCGTTGACACGGATGTTCCGCGTCACCACCTCTCTCGCCAGCGAGCGCGTGAAGCCCAGGATGCCGGCTTTTGCCGCGCAATAGGATGCTGCCCCTGCGCCACCCGCGGTCCCCATGATCGATCCCATGTTCAAGATGCAGCCAGAATTCTGGGGGTTCATGATCTTCAGCGCTTCGCGGCTGCAGAAGAAGGTGCCGTCCAGGTGGACGCCTAGCATCCGATGCCAATCCTCGTCGGTGGCTTCGACGGTCGCATCGATATGCGTGGTGATGGGTCCGCCGCTCATGGCTTCGGCAGCCTGGGCGAGCATGCGATTCCTGAAGTCGGCCGCTCGCTCGGGATCGTTCTCGACGCCGTTGATTCCCGCGTTGTTGACCAGCACGTCGAGCCGTCCGTGCTGACTGCTGACCTCTTGGAACATCGCCGCGACCGCTGCCGAATCGGAGACATCGGCGGCGAAAGAGCTTCCGCCGATCTCCGATGCGGCCTTCGCGGCAGCTTCCGGATCGAGATCATTGATGACGACCTCCGCGCCTTCCTCCCGGAAGCGGTGGCCCATGGCCAGGCCGAGGCCGCGGGCGGCACCGGTGATGAGAGCGATCTTTCCTTCGAGCCGTGCCATGGGTGGGCCTCCTCGAGGTGGCAGGATGGTGGCGTCGATCTCGGGCGGGTCAGCACTCGAGGTAGCGCCGGGGGCCGTTTCGAACGCGTTCGAGCTGGCTGAGATCTCCCTGCTCGAGCGGGTAGCCACCGGGGTAGGGCGGCCTGGCTTCCAATCCGAGCGCTTCCTGGACCACCGGGTGTTCGTAGTACATGGTGTAGAGGTTGAAGATCAGGCCTCCGAGGAACGCCGGATCATCGGCTGCGACCTGCTCCAGGACGGCCGTCGCCTCCTCCTGGGAAAGGCTGGCGAACTCCTCAGCACCTCGGGCGCGGGCCGCAGCCTCGCAGGCGTCGAGGCCACTCGCGATGAAGGGCCAGGCATCCCCCACCTTTTCACGAAGGGGTGCCGCCAGGCCGAGGGCACCGGCGGCTGGCATCGTTCCATTCTTCGATGCCGGCACGAGTACATCCAGCAGCTTGGAGAGAGCGCGGGTTTCGTCGGTTGCTTGCGGGTCGTTCACGGATGCCTCACTCGAACAGGTTCGTCAGGTTCTTCTTGATCGTATCAGCGACGTACAGGGCCAACGCCTGGATCGTGTTGGTCGGGTTCACCCCGCCGGAGGTCACGAAGACGGAGCCGTCGACGACGAAGAGATTCTTCACATCATGAGAGCGGCACCAGGAATCGACGACCGAGTGCTTCGGGTCCGATCCCATGCGGGCGGTGCCCATCAGGTGCCAGCCAGCGGGGGGAAGCGGCGCTTCCGAAAGCATGTCCACGGCACCGGCGGCTTCGAGGAGTTCCCTGCCCCGGGCGACGGCATGATCGAGCATGCGCTTGCTGTTCTCGCTCAGCTGGTAGGTGATCTTCGGCGACGGGATGCCGTCGCTATCCGTCCGTTCGGGATCGAGGGTGACCTGGTTGTGTTCTTCCGGGAGGTCTTCGCAGATGATGACCATGCCGGCCGTGCGATCCCAGATCCGCTCATAGGCCTCGTGGTGATCGGCGCCCCAGGACAACCGGTCGGTGCTCATCCCAAAGAGCGCGGTCGAGACCGGCCCCATACCGCGGAGGATCTCGAAGCTGTAGCCGCGCACGAAATCCCGTGAGCGATCGGTCTCGTAGAATTCCTGGCTGATCAGGCAGCAGCCCGTGGGGCCTTTCCATCCTTCGAGGCGTTCTTCGAAGATGCCGGTCACCATCGCGTAGGGATGGAACATCAGGTTCTTCCCGACCAGTCCACTGTCGTTCGCGAGGCCATCCGGGAAGCGGGACGAGCGCGAATTCAGCAGCAGGCGCGGCGTTCCGACGCCGTTGCAGGCAACGATGACGATCTCGGCCTTCTGCTTGTGCTCCACGCCGTCGGCATCCACGTAGATTGCGCCGTCGGCCATGCCGTTCTCGTCGACGGTGATCTCTCGTACGCGGCAGCGTGTGCGAAGTTCGACGCCTTCGCGCACCGCGACCGGCCAATAGGTGACATCGGTACTGCCCTTGGCGCCCTGCGCGCAGCCCATGATGCACGGGCCAAGGTTCACGCAGGGTGCGCGGCCGGCGTGCTCTTCCGTTGCGATGGCACTATCCGACGGCCACCAATGCCAGCCTAGCTTCTCGAACCCGCGTCCGATGGTGTCGCCGAGTTTGCCGATGGGCACGGGCGGGAGGGTCGGCTCCTTGGGCGGATAGGCCGGATCCCCGGCCAGGCCGGCGACGCCCATCATCTGGGCGTTCTGGTCGTAGTAGGGCTCGAGTGTGGCGTAATCGATGGGCCAGTCGTCGGCGACGCCGTCGACCGTGCGCACGCGGAAATCCGAGGGATGCATGCGCGGGAAGTGCCCGGCGTAGAGGACGGTGCTGCCGCCGACCGCGTTGAAGTTCGAGATCTTGATCGGCGAGTCGTCGTCGTTGATCGGGTAGTCTTCGGCTCGCCCTCGGCCGTTGGGGGAGAGACCGAAGGCGCCAAGGCGCTCCATCTCCCAGCCGCTTCGGCTGGTCGGGTAGTCGGCCGGATTCATCCAGTCGCCTTGTTCGAGACATACGATGCGCATGCGCGTCTCGGCCAGGCTCCAGGCGAGTGCCGCCCCGGCGGCTCCGGCACCGATGATCAGGACGTCGGCGATATCCTCGGACATGGGTCTCCTCTTCGGGGCCAGAGTATGGGCCATGGGGAGGGTTCTTGTCCACGCTACCATCCCGACATGGCCGATATCACCGTCCGGAAGATCCGTTTCGAGTTCGGGGAGCCCATCGATTTCGATCTGGACGACCAGCAACTCGGCTTGGTTCTCTCCTCGATGGGTCTGTCGCTCACCATGCCCCACCTCGAGCCCTATTTGATTCGCACCATGAAGGTGGCACTCAAAGAGATCACGGATCCCGTGCTCGCCGAGGATGTTCGGAGGTTCTCCCAACAGGAGGGGCACCACTTCCGGAACCATGCGGACTTCAACGTCAAGCTGCGCGGTCATTTCGAGCCTGCTGTTGGCGCTGAGTTGGAGCGGCTCGAAGCGGAAATGGAAGCCGACTATCAACGCTTCAGCCAGGAGAAGCCCCTGCGTTGGAACGCGGCCTACGCCGAAGGCTTCGAGGCCATGACCTGTTCCGGCGCCCTGGCGATGGCAGAGCACGGGAGTTTCGAGAGCAGCATGACCCCGGGCGGCGAGCTGTGGCCTTGGCATATGGCCGAAGAGATCGAGCATCGCACGGTGGCGTTCGGCGTGTTCGAACACCTGGTTGGAAGCTACTTCTACCGAGTCGTGGTCGGCACCCGGGCCCAGTGGCACTACCTCTCGTACGTCCAGCGCATGGCCAAATGCATGGCGAAGGCCCTGAACCGAGAGCTCGTGACCCCCCGCACGCCGATGACCCGCGCCGCGGGACGGAATTACCTCCGCACCTGGAGCCCCCGCTACGACCCGGCCAAGATCCCCATCCCGCCGCCCGTTGACTTCCTGGCGCGCTTGACGCGGGACGTGCTGAAGTGGAAGAGTGGGCGATTCAGCTTCCAACTCGAGGATCCTCCATGTCGTATTTCGTGACCGGCGCTACCGGGTTCATCGGCCGCCATCTCGTCGAATTGCTTCTCCGGCGCGAGGGCCCGATCCACGTCCTCGTCCGTGAGGGCTCCCGCGAACGCCTCGAAGAGCTTCGAAAGAGCTGGGGAGAGCCTGGGCAACGCGTCATCCCCGTGGTGGGAGACCTGCTCGCACCGCGTCTCGGCGTGGCCGACGAACACATCGATGCCATGCGGGGTGCGCAGTTCTTTCATGTCGCGGCGCTCTACGACATGGACGCCGATGCCGAGAGCCTGGCTCGCGCCAATCTGGATGGCACCCGGCACGCGCTCGAACTGGCCGGGGCGATCGGCGCTTCGGGTTTCCATCACGTTAGTTCGATCGCGGCGGCAGGCCGCTATCCGGGCATCTTCCGGGAGGACATGTTCGACGAGGCCGAGGGCCTCGACGATCCGTATTTCAGGACGAAGCATGATTCCGAGGGGCTCGTGCGCGACGCCGCCGGCCTCGATTGGCGCATCTACCGGCCCGGCGTCGTCGTCGGTCACTCCCGCACGGGCGAGATGGACAAGATCGACGGCCCCTACTACCTCTTCAAGTTGATCCAGAAGTTGCGCGGAGCCCTGCCGGCCTGGTTCCCCCTCGTCGGGATCGAAGGCGGGCCGACGCATATCGTGCCGGTCGATTTCATCGCCCGCACCATCGATCACATCGCCCACAAGGATGGGCTCGACGGGAAGACCTTCCACCTCGTGGACCCCGAGATCACGAGCCTGGGCAAGGCGATGAACATCTTCGCCCGCGCAGCCCATGCGCCCGAGTTCGGCCTGCGCGTCGAAGCGAATATCTCGAATGCGCTGCCGAGATCCCTGCGCAGCGCGTTGGCCGATCTGCCGCCGGTTCGGCGCATCGTCAACCAAACCCTCGACGATCTGGGGATTCCGAGCCGTGTGCTGGATGTGATGGAGCTTCCGCGGCTCGACTGCCGCGAGACGACGGCCGCTCTGGAGGGCTCCGGCATCGAAGTGCCGCCCCTCGATAGCTACGCCCACAAGTTGTGGGACTACTGGGAGCGCGAGCTGGACCCGGATCTGTTCAAGGATCGCTCCCTTGCCAGCTCCGCTGCGGGAAAGCGCGTGCTGATCACGGGCGCCTCGGCCGGAATCGGCCGGGCTACGGCCCTGCGCCTGGGAGAGGCCGGCGCCATCGTGCTGCTCGTCGCGCGCAGCGCCGAGAAGCTCGCCGTGGTAAAGGAAGAAGTCGAGAACGTCGGCGGCACGGCCTTCATCCACACGGCGGACCTCTCCGACCTCGAGAGCTGCGACGCCCTTGTCGCCGAGGTGCTCGCCCAACACGGCTCCGTGGACATCCTGGTCAACAACGCGGGCCGCTCGATCCGCCGCTCGGTCAATCTCTCCTACGATCGCTTCCACGATTTCCAGCGCACCATGCAACTGAACTACTTCGGTGCGATGAAGCTGATCCTGGGCTTCCTGCCTGCAATGCAGAAACAAAAGGGTGGACAGATCATCAACATCTCCAGCATGGGCGTGCAGACCCATCCGCCGCGGTTCTCGGCCTACGTGGCCTCGAAGGCGGCGCTCGATGCCTTCAGCCGTTGTGCGGCACCGGAATTCCTGGATGAGGAGATCGCCTTCACGACGGTCTGCATGCCCCTCGTCCGGACGGAAATGATTGCGCCGACGAAGATCTATCAGCGTTTCCCGACCATCAGTTCGGACGAGGCGGCGGACCTGATCTGCGGGGCGGTCATCGACCGGCCCAAGCGGGTGACCACGAAGATGGGCGTCTTCACCCAGCTGATCTACGCCGTTGCGCCGAAGGCGACCGACGCGATCGCCAGCATGGCGTGGCGGTTGCTGCCGGATTCAGCGGCGGCGCGCGGGGAAACCTCCAAGGCTGGAGAGGAAGAGCCGAGCACGGAGGCGGTCGCGTTTGCGCACCTGCTTCCGGGCACGCACTGGTAGGCGTCAGACGCCGGCGGTGGGACCGGAAACGATGGCACTCACGTCATCGACGAGCCGTCGGATCTCTTCGTCGAAGAGCTCCCAGGTCATGGCGAAACCGCTCTCCTCGACCCGCGCGACGCTTCCTTGTAGCTGAAAGGGCGCGACGGGCTGGATGAACACGTAGAGGGTGACCTTCGTTCCGGGCGGCGGCACGATGTCCACGCCTTGGAGCCGGGCTCCGGCGTAGGAGATTTCCGCAAGGATTCCGGCGCCTTCGCCGCTCTCGGAGGAGACCAGGGAATCGAAACGTGTTCGGAAGCGCGGGCTGCGACGCCGATCCATCCCCTCCGTTTCGGCATCCGCCGCAGCCGCCTTGAGAAGCGGGCGGACGGCCCGTGGTAGGGTCGGAGGGCCGACCGGCTGGAGGCTCCATGACCACCCGAATCACGCTGATCCTGGTCTTTCTGCTCCTTTTGCCGACTTCGGCGGCTCTTGCCAATCACGAGGGCCTTCCCGATCCGCTGCCCGGCGAACTGGGTGAGTGGGCCGTGGGCCATCGCGAGAGCGTGATCGTCGACGCCGATCGCGGTGATCGTCCGCTTCCGCTGCGTGTCTGGTATCCGGTCGATCCGGGCGACGAGGGAAGCACGCTCGCCTTCTACCCGTTGATTCTCGGCCTGGGCCTCACGTCGGACGTGGCCACGGAGAGCCCCCCGGTCAGTTCCCGGCGCAAGCGGCCCCTGATCGTGTTCTCACACGGTTCCGGCGGCTTCAACATCCAGTCGATCCAACTCTGTGAAACCCTGGCCAGCCACGGTTTCATCGTGGCCGCGCCTGATCACACGGGAAACACGGTCCTGGATTTCCAGAACGGCACCGACGTCCCCTTCGAGCAGTCGGCTCATGATCGTCCGCTGGACATCAGTTTCGTCATCGGCCACTTGATCAAGCGTTCGAGGACGGCGGGCGACACCTTCGAGGGCCGCGTGCGTGGGCATCGCGTCGGTGTGGCCGGCCATTCGTTCGGCGGCTACACGGCGCTTGCGATGGCCTCCGGAGTGCCGGACGTGCCGCCGGATCCCCGGGTGACGGCGATCATGCCCATCGCACCGGCCAGTGGCATCCTCACGGACGCCGAGCTGCAGTCGATCCAGAGCCCCACGCTGCTGCTCTCCGGAACCTTCGATACGACGACGCCCATCGACCAGGAGACGATTCGTCCCCATGAATTGATCGGTTCGTCGTCCGTCTACCGCGCAGACATCGTTGGCGCCGACCATTTCCATTTCGCCAATATCTGCGACATCGCCAGCGTGCTGATCGGGGTCGGCATCGGCCCGGCGATCTGACCTCTGGTCGGAGCGGACGCGCTCATCGATCCCTATTTCGAGACTTGCGTTCCGCCGGCCTTCCCGCTCGATACGGCCCAGCGGATCCAGGATCTCTACGCCGTGAGCTTCTTCCGTCGCCATCTGCTCTCCGACGCTCGCTACGAGTACTTCCTCACGGAAGACTACGCCGAGCAGCACGAGCCGGATGTGCTCTTCTTCGGCTCGTTCAGCCGTTGCGGGCTTGGCTTCGAGGTGGCCTTCGTGCTCGTGCCGATGTTGGCCATCCGCAAGACGCGCAAGCGAAAGGCAATCCGCGCTACGTTCCGCTCGTTCTGAAACACCGGCTCTGAAATGCCGGAATTGGGAGGGCTCCAATGAGGACGTTGTTGCGCGTGGTCGGTGGTGTGATCGTCGTGCTGGCGGTCGTGATCGCTGCCTTGCTCGTAGGTGCCCGTTTTTCTGACGGGCCGCTCGCCATCGTGGCCGGCGGCGCGTTCACCAGCGGCGAACTCATCGACAGCCCGGAGCCGGATTGGGCCTTCGTTCGCGACATCCGGGAGGTCGAGTTCCAGTCGCTCTCGCCCGCGCGTTCGCGCACGACGTGGATCATCGAGCACGCGGGCAAGGCCTACATTCCGAGCGGCTACATGACGACCTGGTGGGGGCGCATCTGGAAGAAGTGGCCCCTCGAGGCGGAGAAGGATGGTCGCATCCTGCTTCGCGTCGGAGACGAGATCTACGAGCGGAAGCTCGTGCGGATCCTGGAAGGCCCACAACTGGAGCCGATCCTCGCGGAGCTGAGCCGCAAGTACGCGGACGGGACGGACATCCCCTTGGAAGCCGTGACGTCGGGCTACCTTTGGATCTTCGAGCTGGCGCCACGGGATTGATGCGGCGCGGCTGCCTGCCCCTTCCCCGGAACGGTCCGCAGCCGCGTCCGGGGAAAGAACACCCGGCCTAGCCAGCCTTCATGTCGAAGAAGCAGAGCTTGTTGCCGTCGAGATCGCGCACGTAGGCGCCGTAGAAGACCGGCATCCGCTCACCGGGCGGGCCCTCATCCGTGGCGCCCAGTTCGATTGCCTTCGCATACAGCTTGTCGACGCCCTCACGGGAGCCGCCCGGAATCGCGACCATGTTGCCGTTGCCGCAGGTCTGAGGCTTCTCGTCGTAGGGCGTGCAGAGCGAGAGCATCGCGGAATTTTCCTTCCCCGTGCCGTAGAACTTGATCCTGTCCATGCCCATGAGCTGCTTGGCGCCCACCTCGGCCAGCAGGGCGTCATAGAAGGCACAGGCCTTGTCCAGGTCGTTCGATCCGATCGTCACGTATCCAATCATCGGGTGGCTCCTTGGGCGCAGAGCGGGCAGTAAACAGGTGAACCGGAGTCAATGCAAGGCGCGGGTTCTGCGTGCCCCCGAACCCGGTGAAAGCCCCGGCTAGGGAGCGACGAGCGCGGCTCGCGCTGCCGTCGTGTTCCGCAGCGGCTTGCTGCGGAACCTTCCCACCTCCTCTGCCGAGTAGGGAGGTGTTGGAGCCGTCTCCGAAAAACGTTCGAGCACCCAGTTCAGCAGGATCGCCAGTTCGGCATCGCCGACGGGCGCCTGCGCGACGCCGGGCACGCTCGCCAGATAGGCTCTGCCTTCGGGCGTGCTCCCGAAGCGCCCGACACCGTGAAGTGTGGGTATGGTGCCGGGAACGCCGTGGCCATCGGGCCCATGGCAGCCAGAGCAGTGGAGGACGTAGCCCTCGGCGGGCGGTCGAAGGCGGGAATCGTCCGCGTGGGCTGCGGACGCGGCGCATAGGATCAGGGCGGCGAGGAGGCGTCCGGTCATTTTTCCCGAGCGTCCGATCATTCTTCCGGTTGGCGCTCGGTCGCCTGGCCGACGACGACGGCGATCGAGCAGTTGTAGACCTGCGAGGTGGCACCCGCACACCAGTTGATGTCGTTGTTCCGGTACCAGTGATAGTCGGGGCGCTCGCCCTCGTTGCGGTTGCACATGCAACGGCCGCAGAATGTCTTGCCGCAGCAATCGTTGTACGAAATCAGGTAGTCCTTGCCATCGGCCGGGTTGCGACAGGTTCCGACCCAGGTGACGGGCGAAACCTCGGTTCCGGGCGGGCAGGTCGTGGCACTGCCTCCGCAGCAAGCGCATGCCGAGCCGTCGATGGCGCAGTGGCGCCAGTACTCGCAGCTCTTGGGATCGCCCTCGGGGCCCTCGATCGTCTCGTCGGGCGCGGGGACGCGTGCGGAATCCGGGCCCGCTGAAGCGCGTGCAACTGGCAGCAGGGGAAGCGCTGCGCCGCCCGCGAGCACGCCTCCGAGGCGTGCCAGGAACGTCCTTCGGCTGGTGTTCCGCGCGATCGCGCGGGCTCGGCTCTCGAGCCATGCGTCGAGGGCCTTCATGATTCGGCTCCCGCTCGGGGAAGCTCGAGCATCGGCAGTTCGTCGTTCTGCTGCAGGAACTCCTGGATCGATCCCACTCGGAGTCGTTCGGCCTCGAAGAGGCTTTCGATGTGCTCGCGGGTGTTGACGATTCCCTTCGCGGCCACTTGCCCGGCAGCGTCGATCAGGACGGCGTAGGGAAGCTTGGCCACCTCGAAGCGCAGCCCGAGTTCCCGGGAGAGCACGTAGGTCGATCGATCGAGCTGCTTCTCGAGGGCGAAGCGGCCATGCTCCTCCGGATCACCGTCGCTAGCGAGGATCACCCGGAGACCTCCGGCCTCTTCGCGTTCGATCCGTTGCAGCGTCGGCAGGATCGTCTCGCAAACCGGGCAGGTCGGCGAGAGGAAGAAGAGGAGCGTGCGCTGCGCTGCGAGCTGGAGCTCCGCGCCGTCCAGTGTCTGCAGGCCGAACCCCGGAACGGCATCTCCCACCTCGAGGCCGGCTGATGTTGCGAGTGCACCGACCGGTGCGATGCGCTCGTGTAGCAATCCGATCTGTCGTGTGAGCGCGACGACGACCAGGCCGAGGGCTACGACGAGGACCCACAGGAGCGCGTTCGATACGAGCAGGGCTTCGGTCATGCGGAATTCCTCCGGCTGGGCAGGCCCGGCGCCAATGCGGCGAGCTGCTGAGCTGCGATGAAGACGAAGGCGGTGGCGATGAGGCCCCCGCCAATGGTGAGTGCGTCGAGGGGATGCAGGGCGCGGGAGGTGACCGGGAGCGCTGTGAGGAGTGCGGCCACGATCAGCACGCCATTGCGCACCAGCAGGCCGCCGGAGAGCGGGCTGCGCGCCGAGGGACCGAGGCAGCCGCAATCGATGTCGCGGCGGCCGCGGGCGAGGTTGATGCCGATCCCGAAGGAGTAGAGGCCGAGCAGTATGGCCGCGCCCGCCGAGCTAAGCAGGGCATTCGGCGAGAGGACCAGCGCGATGGCGACACCGAGCTCCGCCAGCACGAGCGCTGCGCCGGCCGGTGCGACCCAGCCGCCACCGAGGGTTTGATAGGCCCGCAGGGTTTCGCCGAAGCCCTCTAGATCCCGCAGTTTGTGCGTGGCCGCGACAGCGAAGAGTGCGGCAAGGCTGCCGCGGAGGATCCAGTGGAAGGCGGGGTCCATCTCAGGGCACCCGCAGTGTGGGGCCGGAGAGGCCCGTCTCGGTGAGGGTGCGCAACGAATCGCCGCTGGTGGCATCGAGCACGCCGACCGCACCGAGCATCCCGTTGCGGACGAAGAGCAGGGGGCTCTCGTCCTGGGTGACCGCGATCGTGTGGACCCCACCGGAAGGCAGCGCCCAGTTCAGGACGCCGTAGAGGAAGCTGTCTTCTGCCACACCGATGAACGATGCAAGAAACGCAGCGGTCAGATTGGGAGATTCGAAACGGCCGATGCGCTCCTGGCTCTCCAGGTCCCACACCCAGACTTCCGGGCCAGCGTCCTTGTGGGTGCCGGGGCCCCCCTGGTGCATGACCACGAAGAGGCGGCCGCTCATTCCGTGAACGGCGACGTATTGCAGCCCGCCCGGGCGCCATTCCGCTTTGCGTTCGGCCTCGTCCGTGAGTGACCACGCCGGCTGGGCGACGGGAGTGGCCTCCGAGTAGTCGAGCGTGTGTACCTGCCCGGCGAATGAAATGAACGTCCAGCGCTGGCCCGAGCGGCCCGCCGACATGGCGACCGGATCCTCGACGACATCGAAGAAACGAGCGCTCCGGGTGAGCTGCTTGAAGCTCCCGCTCTCCTCGAGCTCGATCGCGACGGTCGTGCCGTCTCCGCAGAGAGACGCGAACCGATGCGCGTCGATCGGGTAGACCCCCGCGCAGCCGGTGAGGATGATCTCCTCGACGAAGCGCCGCTCGACCAGATCGATCACGGCTACGGACGTATTCGGGAACTGGTTGAACACGCCGATGAAGCGCTCTCCGATCAGCTCTGCGTAGTACTGAGAGGTGTTGCTCGAGCCGGATTGGGTGGGGAAGACGATCTCATGCTTGAAGGCGAGGGTCGTCGCGTCGTAGACACTCACGAAGTCCACACGCTCACCGCGGGTGCCCCTCGAGTACGCGATATCGACGGAGTAGATCTCGTTGCGCGAACGGACGAGGAGCGGGGTCTTGGGCGTGATGAGGGAAGGGGAGTCGACCATCCCCAGTACCTCGCCGGAATCCCCATCGAAGAGGATGTTGTGCTGGATCAGCCGGTCGGGCACCCAGAGGGAGTGCTCGCCAATCGGCGAAAGGGTCGCAACGGAGGCCTGCTCGCGCGGAGTCTCTGCGGCGAGCGGCGCTGCGAGGCCGATCGCGACGAGCAGGAGGACGAGCAGGCCAGGTGCCCGCGTCAGCGAACTCGAGGAGGTTCTCACGGATGGTTCTCCATTCCTTGCGGAATCAGCGAAGGGGAGCATATACTCCCCTTTTTCTCATGACAAGAAGAACTTCGACCGCTTCCAGGCGCGAATCTCCCGGCCCCATGCGAGCTGTGGGCTCCGAGTTCGGCCTACGCAGCGAGCCGCGCCAGGCACGGGCCCGCGAGACATTCGAAGTGCTCCTCTCGGTGGCCGCGGAGCTCCTCGACGAGGTCGGGATCGACGGATTCAACACGAATCTGCTGGCAGAGCGGGCGGGTGTCCGAGTCCGGACCGTCTACCGCTACTTCCCCAACAAGCGGGCTGTTGTCATCGCGCTGGCCCAGCGCGCCGTCGCGGATTGGGACGCGTGGGTGGCCGAGGCCCTGGAAGGTTTCTCGCTGACTTCGGACTGGCGCGTGGCACTCCGCCGGGTAATCGATCGCTACTACGAGGGCGTCCGTGCACAGCCCGGGCATGCGGGGATCCGCCGGGCCATGAGTGCCGTCCCGGAACTGCACGAAATCGATCAGGAAGACAATGCCCGCATGGCGGATGTGTTCGCGCGGTTCCTTCGCGGCATCGCTCCAGATCTCCCGCTTGCCCGAGCCCGCCTGATCTCACGCTGCCTGATCGAGAGCACAGTGGCCATTGTCGACCTCGCGATCGAACTCCCTCCCGCTCGGTCCAAGGCTCTCATCGACGAACTGATGGCCATGTATGGCGCCTATCTGGAACCGTGGCTCGGGCGCGACTGACGGATTCCAGCTAGTCCTGCGGAGGGTGGCCTCTTCCCTGTCTGTGGATGGCGTCGGAAATCTCCGCATAACGTTCGCGGGTGAGCCGCATGCGCGTGATGAACCAGAGGGAACAGAGGTAGAAGACGACAAGGCCCGGCCCGGCGACGAGCCCGAGACGGAAGATCGTCAGCTCGGGGACGCTGCCCACCGCCGCATCGACCGAACCCACCGGGAAGTCGATCAGGTCGAGGATCACCCCGCCGAGGAAGCTCCCGAAGCCCGAGACTGCCTTGCCCGTGAACGTGGTCACCGCGATGAAGGTGCCCTCGCGGCGCTGCCCCGACTCGTACTCGTGCTCGTCCGTGGCATCCATGACCATGGACGAGTTCAGGATGCCGATCTGGATGGCGGCGGCGACCAGGAACAGGCCGTGCGCCATGATGAAGACGAGCAGAAAGGGGCTGCCGTTCTCGGGGGCGATGCCCGCGAATCGCAGCAAGACCGGAAGCGGCCCCCACAGAATGGCGAACAGGCCGAATCCGATGGCGGCCTTCCGCTTGTCCCAGCGCTGGCTCACCGGGCCAACCATGGAGAAGCCGACCAGGAGAGGGAAGATCTGAAACGCGGCAAGCATGCCCAGGTTGCTCGACGGGAACTCCCAGAACCAGGTGTTCATGTAGGTGGCGAGCACCTCGGCGACGCCGAGAGCCGAGGCCGAGAACAACGAACTCCCGAGCAGCATGCGCAGGGTGTGGCTGCGCAGCGCAGCCATCGCGTCGCGTCCGAAGCCCGTGAGCGAGAAGGCCGGCCCGTCCTCCGCCGGCTGCCGCAGCCGCGGAATGACGCTGCGGGTGCCGAACGAAGAAACGAGGATGGCGCTGGCCACCAGGACACCTGTGAACATCCCCAGCTGTGAGTAGTTGCTCGCGTCGAGGCGGCCATCGCCCAGGACTTCGCGATCTGCGAAGAAGACAAACCAACCAGCGCTCGAGACGGCGAGCGCGCCTACCCAACCGATCAGCCACCGGTAGGCCACGAGCCGGGTGCGTTCGTCATAGTGCGTCGTCATCTCCGGCCCAAGCGCACCACTCGGCACCATGTAGAACGTGAGGAACAGCCGCACGCTGATCGCGAAGGTGGTGAGCCAGGCGAACAGTTGCTGCTCGGAAAGCCCATCGGGCGGCGCGAACAAGCCGTAGAAGCACAGCCCCATCGGGATCGCCGCGAAGAACATGAAGGGGTGTCGCCGCCCCCAACGCGAGTGGAAGTGATCGGAGATCGAACCCACGAGCGGGTCGGAGACCGCATCCACGCAGAGCGCGATGAAGATCGCGAGGCCCGAGAGCGTGCCGGGGAGGCCGAGGACCGTCGTGTAGTAGAGGACGAGGAAGCCGTTGAAAGCGGCGTTCTTTGCGCCGTCGGCAATGGACCCGATGCCGTAGGCGATGCGGATGGGGAAGGGAACTTGGCGGTCGTCCGTTGCTGCGCGGCTTTGGCTCAAACGTCAAGATCCCTGGAGGCCACGCGTTTGTCCCTTTCGATTCCGATGCGGGTGGTCGGGGCCGGGCGGGACGATAGGTGATCGCGGGTTCTCTGGCCGCGGGGACCGGAAGAGGAGTTCCTGGCACTACCCGGGATTCGCCACGGGCGGGGGCTGAGCCGCCGGCCATTCGGGGACGATCAGCCGGAGGCGGGTGCCGGCCTCGTCCGATTCGACCTGGAGCCGGGCGCCTAGCTGCGTGGCGCGATGGTGGAGGTTCGCGATGCCTCTCCCAGTGGCGTTCGACGCGGAGTCGCCATCCGTGGTCGCCCCGGCGCGGCCGCTGCCGTCGTCGCGGATCTCGAGCAGCAGCTCTTCATCAGGCAGGGCGCGCGTGGTTACGCCGACCCGTGTGCCGCCGGAGTGGCGGGCCGCATTCGTCACGGCCTCCTGCACGATGCGGATGATGTGCAGGAAGGCGTCCGGCGGGATGGGACGTCCCTCGCCCGCGTCGCTCACCTGCCAGTCGAGTGCCAGCCGCGTGCTGCGAAGCTGGCGCTCGAGACGCGGGCGCAGCAGGCCCAACAAGGTCGGGAGGTCGGCCTGCTCGGGCTGGAGGGAATCGAGGGTGAGGCGCAGATCGTCGAGTGCTTCCTCCAGCAGGAACTCCAGATCCGTTGCGGGCGCCGCCTCGCGACGCACGAGGGAGAGGGCGGCGACCAGGAGGCCTCCCGTTCCATCGTGCATCTCGCGGGTCATGCGCTCGCGCTCCTGGCCGACCACCTGCGCGTTCTCGAGCTTGCGGATGCGCTCGTAGTTGGCAGCGAGGCTCGCCTCGCGATCGGCCACCCGCGTCTCGAGCTCCTCGCTTCGCGTTTCCGCGTCCCGGAGCGCGCCGACCAGTCGCCGGATCAGGAAGACACCGACGCCGAGGAGCACGGCGCCGCCGAGCAAGGTACCGGCCGTCGTCGATCCGGAGCGGGTGAGAATGCCGACCCACTGGACGGCGAGGGCAGTGATCGCAGTGACGCCCAGCCCGGCGCCGACCATCCATGCCGGGCTCCGCGCGCGGGCCGCGTGAACCGTCGCACGGAGCGCCGCGCGGAGCAGCAAGCCGCCGGAGAGCAGGGACCAGAGCACCCAGAACGGATACGCCCACGCCCAGGGCACGAGTGCGAAGACGACGGCTGCGGCCGCGTAGGCCCCCAGGAAGCCGACCTCCACCACCGAGCGGCCGGGGCCGGCCGCGCGGCGCACACCGATGGCCAACGCGAGCGCCGCCCACTGGAAGCTCACGCCGACGCCCCATTCCACGACACGGGCCGGAGCCGGGAGAGTGGGGAAGAAGACGCTCACGGCCATGGCGGCCAGCAGGACGAGAGCTGCGCCGAGCCAGGCGCCGCCGCCGTCGTCGGATTCACGCTTGCGCGTGCGCAGGATCGCCTGCGCCAGCACGACGAGCCCCAGGGCGAGCATTCCCAAGGCGGTGGCCTGCGCGAAGACGCGCCGGCCCGAGGCGGCGGTGCGCACCGGGGCCAACTCTTCGGCGGAGCCGATCCAGACGGGATGAAGGCTTCCGGGCACGCCCTGGGTGGTGACGAGGTGGACGTGCACCACGTTCGCGCCGGCTCGCCAGAGGGGCGCGGGTGCGATGAACTCGAGCGGGCGGAGCACGTTGCGCGCCGGGCGGGCGCCCATGGGCCCGCCGCTGCCGACGCTGGCGCCATTCACGTAGATCTCGGCGTTGAGGGCCAGGCGCGGCAGCAGGATCATCCGGGGCTCGGCCGGCGCTTCGGTGAGGGGGACCTGCAGCCGGTACCACCCGCGTGTGGAGACGCGCCGTCGCTGGAGCCCCCATTGATCCGGCAGCGACACCTCCTGCCACCCAGGGCCGTCCGGCGGCGGCCCGTCCGAAGCCCCTACCCACAGCTCGGCCCGGTCGAACGCCCGCTCGGGTGGGCCCGCCGGGCTGCAGGCCGCCCATAGAAAGATCGCGAGCAGCGACAGCAGGCGCACGCGTCCGAGCATCCCGCGAGGGTATCGCGGTGCGCGCGGCGCGGGGGAGAGATCATCGATTCTGACGATGGTGCGACGATGACGGTGCCGAAGGCGCCAGCGCTGGAATAGGATGACCCCATGCCCCACCGTGTGCTGATCGTGGAAGACGAGCCGACCGTCCGCGCCCACCTGGCGGATTCCATCCGTGCGCACGCAGAGCTCGCACTCGTCGGCGAAGCGAGCACCCTCGCGGAGGGCACCCGCGAGCTGGAGAAGGAGCACCCCGACGTGCTCCTCACCGATCTCGGCCTGCCCGATGGAAGTGGCGTTGCGCTCATCCGGCGCTGCGCCGAACTGGGCGGAACGCTGCCGCTGGTCATCACCGTCTTCGGGGATGACGGCCACGTGCTCGACGCCATCCGGGCCGGAGCGCTCGGCTACCTGCTGAAGAGCGAATCCCGCGCCGGCGTGGCCCAGGCCGTGCTCGAGGTGATCGCCGGCGGCTCGCCCCTCAGCCCCTCGGTGGCGCGACGGGTGCTGAGCGAACTCCGCCCGCCCGCCCCCTCGCCGGATGCGCCCCGTCTTTCGGAGCGGGAACTCGAGGTGCTGCGCCACATCGTCAAGGGCTTCACCTACGACGAGATCGCCGACCTCCTCGCGATCTCGCCGGCCACCGTGGCCACCCACGTTCGCAAGGTCTACCGCAAGCTCTCCGTCCACTCGCGGAGCGAGGCCACCTACGAGGCCCTCCAGCTCGGGATCGTCCGCCCGGACGAGTAGGGGGTCGTCGATTCCGACGATTCCCGGGGCCGGCGTCGTACCCCAGGATCCTCCACACGGAGGTTCCCATGAGACTCACACTTTCGATCGTTCTCGCGCTGCTCGTCACCACCGGCAGCGCAACGGCCGTACCGCTTGCCCCGCCGAATTTCGTCGCCACGCTCCAGGGCTGGGTGGCCCCATTCAACTACATCGACTTCAACCAGGTCTCGAACACGCCAATCACCGTGAGCCCGGGAGCGCAGACCTCGACCGGGGGCGGCGTGTGGGATGTCTCGATCTCGTTCACCGGTGGCCTGTCTCCCTCTGCCCAGGTCAGCGGCTACACGATCCCGAACGGGAGCGGGCTCGACCTGGCCAATGCGGGCGCGTCCTACCAGGTCCAGGCCGTCGCACTCCCTGGCTTCCCGACTGGGTTCCAGGTGCCGATGACGGTCTCCGGGTTCACGTCCGCCTCGCTCCTGCCGATTCCCGGCCCGACGCTGCTCGGCTTCGCGGATGCCTCGGTGAGGATCACGGGCGGCGGCCTGAACATCACGGAGGGGGGCGGCGCCAGTCCGCAGTTCCCGACGTGGAGCCAGAACTTCTTCCACGCCTTCGGGCTTTCTCCGGGGGTTCCCATCCGGGTGAGTCTGCTCGCACGTGGCAATGCCACCGGCCAGTTCCTCGCGATCGCCGACCCGCTCTTTGCGATCGACCCCACCGCGACTTTCCAGCACCAGGGCCAGACCGTTCGCTTCGCCGACGCGTACACGCTCGAGTACAGCGCGGGGTTGGTGCCGGAGGCGTCTACGGGGCTGTTGCTCTTCGCTGGCGTCGCGGGTTTGTGGCGGGTTGGTCGGCGGCAGGGCAGATGCTCTGCGGGGTAATGACTGTCCGGTAGGGTTCGAAGAACCCGCAGAGAATCGACCAACGGTGGGTCACCGATCTGACTGACTTCTGCTGATGGGAACCACTGTCCGTCGTCAAGAGTTTTCGGGCCGGAGATGGCTTTGGCTAAGAGCCAGTTCTTAGTCTTGACCTAGGCCGCCCTTGCGGCCAGGTTCCCCTTCTTCCTCTTCCGCACGCTGCCTCAATCCTTGGTAGCTGACAGCTCTTCTAACGCAGTCGCGAGATTCTCCCGAGCCGCGTCTTCGTATCGAGTGCGCATCTCATTCGTTCGAAAGATGCACTCGCGGTCAAGGAAGCTGTGCAAAACCTTGATTCGTGCCGATCTGAACGCGTCAGCCGGAACCCAATCAAACTCGCGGCGGATCTGCGCTTGGTACATGTCGAACTTGCCCCGGTCGCGGCCGAGAATCGATAGATCTATGTCGAGTGCGAGGGATTCGTCTGAGGTGCCGGGCTCGCCCGTGTGACATGTCGCCAGGATGATTTCTCGAACTCGCTCTACTGCATCGGCCGCAGCGCCGCAGGCTCGCAGCGTGCTTGCGGCCCAGTCTGCGCTCGCTTTCTCGTTGTTGCTCCGACGGGTGTCATAGACGACATCGTGGAACCAGATTGCGGCCTCGATCTCGTGGGGCCTGGTCGCTAGGTGTTCGAAACGATCCAGGACTTCCAGGCAGTCGAGGACATGGGCGAAGGTGTGATAGTGCCGTTGGTGATCTCCATAGGAGCGAAGAAGCTTGTCGAGAGTCCCGTCAACGGGTGCGGGAACATCGAAGCGTAGCCAGAGGTGATTCCAGCGGTCGCGTGCGCAGGCGACCTGTTCCTCAGTGGGCATGGCTGCTGCGCCTTCGTGCGGTTAGAGAAGCCGGAACGGCCACCGTCGGAGGAGGCGTTTAACAGGGTGCTGAAAAACCCCGTGCTTCACTCCTTCAAATGGTAGAAAAGAGGCGGGGGTAGAGGGAATGCGGGGAAGCGATCGAGAGCAGGGTTCGATGTTCAGCTACGTAGCGCTGGAAGACCGGATTCCGGCGGAT